>DASXTE010000277.1:0-13155 GCA_036505595.1 Pyrinomonadaceae bacterium | reverse complement strand
TCAGAGTGGCGTCCATTGCTGGTTCGTCACCGTGTTTTGCCTTACCCGTGTAGGTGCCCGACAGATCTGTCTGTTCCTGCTGCATCGGATCGCAGCGGCCGGTTCGTCGCGGCGCTGGCGCCGGTGTCTCTGTAGCCATTGCGCCAGTGTCGGCCGCGGCTTCAGGCGAAGCCTTCGGCCGTGGTCGCCGGTGGCGAGGCCGACGCGGTTTCGCCGTATTGCTGTTCGAGGGCGCCATCGTCGTCGAAGAATTCGAATTCTGTGCCGAGACGACAAGACCGGTCGCGACTATTGCCACAACCACAGCGGCCACAAGCATTAGGTATTTGGTGGTGCTCTTTCTCACGGTTGTTCTCCTTTTGTATGCGTTTCGTCGAGGAGGCAGAAGCCGCCTGACTTACGTTAATGATGCCGGCAAAACAAATTGACCCAGATGTGGCCCTGAATAATTCAAACTCACGCGCAATGCAAGCTCCAGGGTTTCTCTAGTGTTTTCCGGAGCAATGACAGCGTCGACAAATCCGCGCGCGGCCGCGTACTTCGCGTCGAGCTCGCGCTCATAAGTCTCGCGCACCTTGCGCATTTCGATCTCCAACTCCGGACTTGGTTCCTGTCCATTCTTTTTCAACCGCTCAAGCTCGCTGCCGAAAACCGCCTGCACGGCCGAGTCGCCTTCCATGACGCCCATGCGGCCGGTTGGCCAACTGAAAATGAAATCCGGATCGAAGCCCTGCCCGGCCATGGCGTAGTAACCTGCCCCCGAAGCATGATTGATCGTTAAGACAATCTTCGGCACCGTCGCCGTGGCCATTGCTTCGACGAAGCGCGCCCCGGCGCGGATGATGCCGGAATGCTCGGCCTCTGGTCCGACCATGAAACCGGAAACATCCTGAATGAACAGCAAAGGCGTGCCATGACGATTACAAGTTTCGATGAAGTACGCGACTTTCTCGGCCGATTCAGTGTAGATGATGCCGCCGAAGCGCGGCGAGCCACCGGACGGATCGCGAAACATGCCACGCGTGTTTGCAATCACGCCAACCTGAATCCCGCGGAGGCTTGCGTGACCAGTGATAATCTCCTTCGCGTAGTCAGCCTGAAATTCGTCCAAGTTCCCGTCGTCCAGCAGACAATTCAGCAACGCTCGCATGTCGTACGGCTGCCGATGATCTTCAGGAATGATGTCGTAAATTTTGTCGGCGGACAGCTTCGGATTTTCTCCTCCTGATGTCTGACTTCTGACGTCTGACTTCTCTCTTGGTAACTCCGCCACGAACTCTCGTATCTTGGCAATCGCCGCCTCGTCATTCTTAACTCGATAGTGCGCCACTCCCGAAAGCTCGTTATGCGCGCGCGCGCCGCCAAGTGTTTCGTTGTCGATCGTCTGGCCAGTCGCGCCTTTTACGAGGTTCGCGCCGCCGAGCCCCATGAACGACGTGCCCTCGACCATGATGATGACGTCCGACAGCGCGGGCAGGTACGCGCCGCCCGCAATGCATGGCCCTAACACGGCCGAAATCTGCGGCACCTTCAAATAACGCCGCATGATCGAGTTGTAATAAAAGATCCGTGACGCGCCGTACTGTCCCGGAAAGACGCCGCCTTGAAAGGGCAGATTCACTCCGGCCGAATCGACGAGATATATGATCGGAACGCGCGAGCGCATGGCGATCTCCTGCGCCCGCAGGATTTTCTTAATTGTTTCTGGCCACCACGAGCCGGCCTTCACCGTTGCGTCGTTCGCAACAACAACGATTTCCCTGCCGGCAACCCGGCCAACCATCGTGACAACTCCCGCCGCCGGCGCTCCGCCGATTTCCGTTCCCTTTTGCCCTTTCCCCTTTTCCCCTTCTGACTTGTATTGGTCGAACGCGACCAACAATCCGATCTCCTGGCTGAAGGAACCCTTATCGAGAAGTAGATCAATCCGTTCACGGGCCGTCAGTTTCCCCTGCTTATGTTGCTTCTCAATGCGCTCAGGACCGCCGCCGACTCGTAGCTTCGCTTCCAGCTCGCGCAACTCATTCGCCAGTTCGCGCAGTCGTGTTGGTTTTGCGTTTGTTTCTGATTGCGACTTACTTAGACCGGACAGTGCCCTGGTGTCATCTATGATTGGGTGGGTGATTTCTGACTCCTGACTCCCGACTCCTGACTCCCGCTTTGCCAGCGGGCGTACTTTGAACCCCGAAGTGGACACGACTTCAGATTCTCGTTCGGCCATTTTCGTCTCTGAGAGCGGTTTTCTGATCGAGAAAAATAGCACAGTCCGCGAGCTTCGCGCCAATTTCGGTCTGGTTAAGACCAAAGCTTCCGCAATGCTGCTCGGTTGGCGGTTTTTAACAGCCCTTCGAAGACGAGCACGCGTTTGCCTCGAATCTCAACTGATACGTCACCCTCAGATGTGCGCGCTAACCATCTCGCCGGCTCGTCAAAAATGACACGCGCATTCGAGTATCTCAGCTTCGAACGCTTGATGTAGGCTTCAAAGAACTCGCGCGCGTCTTTTTCCGTGTCCCACGCGGACAACGAAATGTAGACGCTTTGGCCGCGCGCATTTTCATGGACCGCGTAACGGTCGCCGGCCCAACCTGCGGCAGCTCGTTGCGACGTCGCGGCCGATTTCAGGAATTGATCGAGCATCAGATAAAAACTCCATTCGCCATTCACGTCAGAGTCGATCTGCCGCCATCCACGTCCGAGCGACAGTCGAATGTCAGGCAGAGAGATTTTCACCGGTGCTTCGCGGGCAAAGTATTTCTCCGGATGAAGGATCTGCTCTGTCGATTGCGGCAGCGTCGTGAACGCCTGCGAAACTTTGCCCCAGCCACCGCTCTGGTGAACGACGCGCGTCCAGTTCAGACCTTCCTGATACGGAAACAGCAAAGTCTCGCGCAGTGCGCGCGGCGCCTTGTCTAACTCTTCGGTGGCCGCTTCCGTGCCGGTAAGAGATTTGATGAATGCGAGCGCACGCAGAGGGTTGCTGGTCACGTACATCGTCATCGCCAAAGTGGCGTCGCCTTCGATCAAAGCGTGGGCGGCGAGTTCGGCGTCTGAGTCACCTTTCGGCCACTGCTCGAACCTGCGCAAGTTGAAGTGCTGGTCCTGAAGCGCGTGGGTCAGCTCATGCGCCATGATGGGCTTCTGACCGTCGATGTCGATCCAATCAGCGAGATGAAATTGCTGCGCTTTCGGATCGTAATAACCGGCGACCTGTTCCGTGAGCAGACGAACGATTAGCGGCCGCAACTGAAAATCAGCGGGTGCGAGGCCTAGTTTCTTGAGCGTCACTTCCGACGCGTGCATCTCTGCCGGCGTCGTCTCTCGATCAAGATTGCCGATAATCATCCGCTCGATTTCGGCGCGCGATTGGGCAGAACTTTGTACAGGCCGCAGAACGGTCAGTTCACGAAGTTGACTGGTTTCCTGCAACACCTCGTTTGTTGCGGCTGCGAGTGCGGCGTTGCGAGCAGCCACGGTGGAAGTGTCGCTTCCCTGGGCCGATCGCTGCGCCGACGTGCGCGCGACCGCGATAACAGAAACCGCCAGAATGCAGAACAAAATTACTGGAAACGCTTTGCCTGACTTTGGTGTCCGCAATTCGTCAGACGACACGCGACCTGAACTTTTCTTTGACATCATCGTGATTCGCTTTTATAGTCCGCTAAAGCTCCAATTCAACAAAGCAGAGTTTACCCCACCAGCAGACGCTGGCGGTAAGGGATTAACCGAGAACCCGTTTTGATGAATCCCGCACAAGGCGACGACTTCGACCACTGGCACGAAGCCTCTTTGCGTGTCCGCTATGCCGAGACCGACAAGATGGGCGTCGTGTACCACGCGAACTATCTGATCTGGTTTGAGATTGGCCGCACTGAGTACTGTCGCGCCCGCGGATTTTCTTACCGCGACATGGAAGAAAGTGAAAACGCTTTTCTGGTCGTCGCCGAGAGTTACTGCCGCTACAAAGCGCCTGCGTATTACGATGACGTCCTGATTGTGAGAACCCACATCACCGAGTTGCGCCGCCGTTCGCTGCGATTCGGGTACGAGATCATCCGCGACTCAGACGGGGTGGTGATTGCGGAGGGCGAAACTGGCCATGTCGTCACCGACGCCAACAGCCGCGTGCGTACCATGCCGCCCGCCTTTGCGGAAATGCTCCTCGCGCCTCCCATTGAGGTTGAAGTATTGGAAGGCGAACCCGTTCCGGAGATCTCGCCGGAGTAGCTTCCTAAAGTGTGCTGTGTGCTGTGGGCAGTTGTTCGCTTCGGTCGGAACGTTCTTAGGAACGCCGAAAGGCGTTCGCTAATTCCAGCCCAGGGCAACGCCCTGGGACACGATGAAATTCCTCTAATAGAACTCTGAAAGAGTTCCTAAGTTTTCAGAAAGGCCTACTTCCATGCCTCAATCGCTCTCACGACTCTGGACACATCTGATTTTCTCAACAAAAGAACGGTTCCCATTCTTAACCAACAGGCAAGTTCGTCGAGACATGCATGCGTACCTTGCGACAGTCTTGAGGTCGCATGATTGCGAGACACTCATAGTGGATGGTGCAAAGGATCATGTTCATGCCTTATTTGCTCTCTCGAGAAAGCATTCAATTTCGGATATTGTGAAGGAAATCAAGCGCACATCCTCCGGGTGGATTAAGGACATCTCAGCCACCCATCAAAAGTTCCACTGGCAAAACGGATATGGAGCATTTTCGGTGAGTCAATCACATGTTGGGCGAGTCTATCGGTACATCGAGGAGCAAGAGCGCCATCATCAAAGCACAACCTTTCAAGATGAATATCGAGAGTTTCTAAGGAGATATCAGATCCAATATGACGAGCGGTATGTTTGGGATTGATGCCATCACTAACTCTTTCAGAGTTCTTTGGTTTTACTTGTCCGCCAACCCAGGGTGCAACCCTGGGCTGGAATTCACGAATGCCTTCGGCATTTTGTACGAAAGTCTAAAATTTCCCTTACTGCCCACTGCACACCGCCCACTACTTTCACGGCTCGTGGCTCAAATTAATCCGCTCAATTGATCGGGCCCGGCCGGTTTCTTCATCTACATCGACAACCGCACCGCAGATGCGCACTTCACCTTTCGAATGATCCGGTTTGCGATGAAGCGGGGACATGAACCGGTTGATGATGTCGCCTTTTTTCATGCCGATGACGCCGCCGTAACTACCGGTCATGCCGAGATCCGTTATGTATGCCGTGCCTTCGTGCAGAATACGTTCATCCGCTGTCTGCACGTGAGTGTGAGTGCCATAAACGAGCGAGACTCTGCCATCCAAATGCCAGCCCATCGCGATCTTTTCTGAAGTGGCCTCCGCGTGCATATCGACAATCCGCACCTTTACGTTGCCATCGAGCGAATCAAGCAGCTCATTCGCAATGCGAAACGGATCGTCGGATGGCGCCATGAAAACTCGCCCCAGCAAATTGATCACGGCAACACGAGTTCCGTTCACGTCGCCGACCCAAAGTCCCTGACCCGGCGTCGTCGGTGGATAGTTAGCCGGGCGGAGCAGCTTTGGTTGTTTTTTGATGTAATCGATCACTTCGTGCTTGTCGAAGATGTGATTGCCGGACGTCATCACGTCGACTCCGGATGAGAAAAGCAGATCGGCAATCGCCGGCGTAATCGAAAATCCGCCCGCCACGTTTTCCGCGTTGATAATCGTGAAGTCGATCTGGTGCTGCTCTTTCAGGTCTTGCAAACGATCGAGCAGTGCCGCGCGTCCGGGCTTGCCGACTACATCGCCGATGAGTAAAAGCTTCATAAGAAAGTGAATACTAAATGGTGAATCGTAAATAGACCAAAGCCGTAAACCGGAAATGAAAAATCGCTAATAGAACTTCTATTTACGATTTACGATTCACGATTTACGGCTTCTAATTGGCAGAAGGAGCACCGCCGGGCCGTTCCGAAGTCGTAATTGAACCTGAGTAATCAGGTGGGTGGCCTTTTTGTCATCCCAAGCTTTTGGCATCTCTTAGCGATGAAGAAACGCACTAGCCTGCGAAGTCGGCCTCCCTTGTTAACGACGTTGGCTCAATCATCTTAAATCGGTGACGAACCCCGCAGAAAGTTTCCTTCTGCCAGGGCGGATACTAACACAGTCCGCAAATTGTTTGTTAGCGAAAGCGAGAAAAATTACGAAGCTGTGGAAGCGCGGTCGAGTGCGCGTGCGGGTTTCAAAAGGCGATCCAGCATTTCTGAGCATTCAGCGCTGCGGGTCGCCAGTTGCTCATCAACCTGCTCGGACATTTTTCTGAGCTGATGCAACTCATCGGCGATGTAAAGTGCGGCCAGAATCGCCACTTTCCGCGAATCCACGGTCAGCGTGCCGGAGGAAATCTCGCGCATCCGCTGATCCACGTACTCCGCCAGTTGCTTGAGATATTCAGGATCGCCATCGGAGCGCACCGTATAGGCCTGGTCGTATATTTCGACCTTGATGGTGGGGGACGATGCCGCTTCGCTGTTTCTGTCAAACCCAAATGAATCTGCGCTCATCAGCGTATCGCCTCCGCAATTTCAGGATCGACGGTCGCAATCGTGTCGAGAATCTTTTCTACCTTCGCGCGAATCAAATCGCGTTCGGCTTGCAATCGCTGAAGCTGTGCGCCGAGCTGCTGCTTGTCTCCGCTTCCATAGGTAGCGAGCTGCCGCTCGAGCTCTTCTTTTTCCTGCCGCAACGTTTTTGTCAGTTCGATCGTGCGATAGATCTTGTCTTCGAGGTGTGAGAACTTTTCGAGTCCGTTCAAGGCCACCATTCGTTTACTCTCCAACTCGCGGGCGTTTCGGTCGCCGTGATTATCCGCTGTCGTGCTCGCCAGCGCAAGATCTTTGTAGCATAGACTTCCGTCTGTGACTGGCTTGCTTTCAGGGCGACGCAAGAGCTCACAGACTAGAGTCTATGCTACCTCAGCGAACTTCGGCATTGAATTCTTGCTTGAGCGCCTCGACCAGCGGCCAATGAATCTCGTCGACCTCGTCATCGCGCAACGTCCGGTCGTCGGCGCGATATTCCAGGCGAACCGTAATTGAACGTTTGTTGTCAGGAATCCCCTCACCTTCATAAGTCCCAACAAACTCGGCTTCAAAAAAGTGCGCGGCGTTCTGTTCTTCGATTGCACGAATCAGATCCGCTACGGTCAACCTGCGATCGACCAGCAACGACACATCACGAACGATCGATGGAAAGCGCGGCAGTGGCGAATAAAGCACGGGCAATTCGTGCGATTCCAGCAGAGCTGTTAAGTCGACTTCCGCGACAAAGACCGGCTGTCGAAACTTGTATTGCGCGGCAACGGATTCTGACAAACGCCCAATCGACCCGACGTCGGCATCGCCTGCGCGAATCGCGGCGCTCTGTCCGGGGCGAAGATGCTTCACCTCCGCGGCCACGAACCGAAGCGGCGGCAGGTTCATCGCCTCGATCGCGGATTCAAGAGCGCCTTTGGCATCGTAGAAATCCAACTCACGCTCGGGTTGGGCGCGATTGGCGAGCATCAAGCCGCCGGTTCCAATCATCGCAACGGCTTGTCGCTCGGCCGGCAGTTCACCAGATGAGCGCGCAGCGAACACCCGCCCTAATTCGAACAGGCAAACGTTCCGCGTACCATGATTCATGTTGTGCTGAATTGCGTTGAGCAGGCCGGGCAAAAGCGTCTGCCGCATCTGCGAGGCTTCTTCGATGATGGGGTTTGTCAAAACAACTGACGAGGATTCGCCCGAGCCGCGCAGCTTCGGGATTAGTTCGAACTCAGTGGTGCGCTCGACAAAACTGAGGCTGATTGCTTCGTCATAACCTTGCGAGGAGAGGGCGCTTCGCAGCGTGCGCTTGCGGCTCTCGGTTGAGTGATATTCGCCTGCGCTGCTCGCTGAGGGCAGTGCGCTCTGGATTTGATCGTAGCCTCGGTGACGCGCGACCTCCTCGACCAGATCTTCTTCGATGGCGACGTCGTGGCGCCATGAAGGCACGACGAACCTAAGCGTCTCGCCGTCCTGTTCTCGCAAGTCAAATCCAAGCGCTTTCAGAATACGCAAAATCTCTTTGGTCTCAACTTTCAGACTGGTGATCGCCTCGACGCGGGATGGCCGCAAAGAAACCTCGCGGCTCTTGATGGGCGCCGGATAGACGTCGAGCGAGTCTTGGGTAGCTACTCCCCCGGCGAATTCGCAAATAAGCGAAACGCAACGTTCTTGCGCCGTAAGTACGCCTTCCGGATCGGTGCAGCGTTCGAACCGATGCGAAGCTTCGGTGTTCAAGCCAAGCATTTTGGCCGTGCGACGCACCGACGCGGGATTGAAGTAGGCGCTTTCAATTAGCACGTCTCTTGTGGCATTTGAAATCTCAGAATCCTCGCCGCCCATGACGCCGGCGACGGCGACCGGCCTACTGGCGTCGGCTATCACAAGCATCTGTTCATCGAGTTTTCGATCCACGCCGTCGAGTGTCTTGATGGTTTCGCCACGTGCCGCACGCCGCACGACGATGCGGTTTTCCGTTAACTTCGCGAGATCGAAAGCATGAAGCGGCTGTCCCACCTCATGCAGCACATGATTTGTAATGTCAGCGACGTTATTGATCGGGCGCTGTCCGATCGATTCAAGTTTCTTCGTCAACCATTCAGGCGAAGGAACAATCTTGACGCCGCGCACAATGCGCGCCGCGTAACGCGGGCACAAATCGGGGTCGCGAATCTCGACAGAAGTGAAATCGCTCGTCTTACCGTTTGTATTTTGGACTTCGGGCTTTGGACCTTGGACTTTGGACTTTTCAATTACCGCAACTTCACGCGCAATTCCCACGTGCGACAGACAATCGCCGCGATTCGAGGGCACTTCAACATCCAGCACGAAGTCATCGACGCGCGCTTCAACAGCGTCAACCGCCAGCCCAACATTCGTCAGCTTATCCCGAATCTCTTCGGGCGAGAGCCTTGTCGCTGTCAGTTCGCGTAGCCAGTGGTAACTAATGAACATGTGATGAGTGATGAGTGATGAGTGATGAGTGCGCGTTGATGAGACGCTCTTGACTCATCACGCATCACTCATTACTCATTACTTCATCGAAACTGTTCCAGGAATCTCACATCATTCTCGAACAGCAAGCGAATATCATCCAGCTGATAAATCCGCGCACAAGTCCGGTCGATGCCGAGTCCGAACGCGAAGCCGGTGAATTCCTCAGGATCGACGTTCGCCGAGCGCAGAACATTCGGGTGCACCATGCCCGAGCCGCCCAACTCGATCCATCCGGACCATTTACAGATGCGACAGCCCGAGCCACCGCAATTGAAGCAACTGTAATCGACCTCGGCGCTCGGCTCAGTGAATGGAAAATACGAAGGGCGAAAGCGCGTCTTCGTCTCTGGCCCAAAGAGCCGGTGCACAAATTCCGCCAAGGTCCCTTTCAAATGCGCCATCGTGATGCCCCGATCGACGCAGAGGCCTTCGACCTGAAAGAACATGGGGTTATGCGTCGGGTCGGGCGTGTCGCGACGAAAGACTCGGCCGGGAGCGATCATGCGCACCGGCGCGCCGCGTCGCTGCATCGCGTGAATCTGTACGGTCGAAGTCTGCGAACGCAGTGCGAAACCTTCAGTCGTGTAGAACGTGTCCTGCGGATCGCGGGCGGGGTGTCCTTCGGGAATATTCAGGGCGTCGAAGTTGTAGAAGTCGGTTTCGATTTCGCGATCATCTTCGACCGCATAGCCGAGCGAAACAAAAATGTCTTCAATCCGCTGGCGCATCAGAGTGATCGGATGCAAGTGCCCCTGCCGCGAACGGCGGCCGGGAACCGTGACGTCGATGGCTTCGCGTGCGGTGCGCGCGGCTTCGATAATCGCCTTCAAAGATCGTTCGGCATCCTCGACCGATTGCGCGATCGCGGCTTCGGTTTGTTGAACCAGTTGGCCGAATGCCGCGCGCTCCTCAGCCGGAACGCGGCCGATCAGTTTCTTCGAGGCGGCGATCGCGCTTTTCTTTCCGACATGACGCGTGCGCAAATCGTTCAGCGACCGGAGTTCTGCTTCGGCCTCAGACAAACTGAGGCCTGCAGCCGACATTCCACTGCCGATAAAGCGGGCAAAGCGCTCGAACTCTCGTTCGAACGCTTCGCGGGCTGCTTCTACTTCTTTCGCAGGAGCGTTTGCGCTTTCGGTCATTTCTTTCTTAACGCCACCCATTTGCCCTGCAATTGACCGGCGTAATCGTAATCGCCAACCAGTTTTCCATCGACCAAAGTAGCAACCAGGCCAACTGGGCCGTTGGCTGAATCAAGCACCAGGGTGAGCTTCCCATCCTTCCAGACGCCGGTCGAGATCGTTGAATGGCCCAACTGTGAATCACTGCTGCCAGTGACTTTGTCGCCGTCGAGTTTGAGATTGAGCGTGAATGGAAACGCCTGCCCCTGGGCATCGGCGGCTGCGTCCCACTCGCCCGAGATTTCGTCTGGCGCGACTCTGCGCAGTTCGACGGGGGTTGGTCCTCCCAGTATTGAAAGCTCACCGACGAGCTTGTCTTCTTTTTGCCGCAGCGTCATCGTGCCGGTTACGCCATCGTTATTCATAGTTCCCGCCACGTCCAGGGTTAAGACGTTTGCAGCGATTTGACCTTTGACGACAGTATAGGTTCCGCGCGGGCTCGTAACCGTGCCTGAGAATTTTCCACTGTCATCAGTCAAATTTAAAGACACGTGAACGTCGCCGTCAGCCTCCTTGGCCGTACCTTCATACTTCCCCGCGAACGATGCTTGCTGCGCGCACACCGCGATCGGAATTATGAGAAACGCGAATACGGGAATGATTCTGCTTAAACCCTTCATGGTTGCTATTCTCTTTCTACGGTCGTGCTCCTGAAAAGATTTACGCCGCTGCGCGCGCCTGCGGCTTGTTGTCCAACGCCGTCTTCGCCTGCGTCGCTAATGCGGCAAACGTTTCAGGCTGTTTAGCGGCAAAGTCCGCGAGTATCTTCCGATCGAGTTCTATGCCGGCGAGTTTCAATCCGTGCATGAATTGCGAATAGTTGAGTCCGTTCAACCGCGCCGCCGCGCCGATGCGGACGATCCAGAGCGAACGAAAATCTCGTTTCTTTAGCTTGCGGCCGGTGTAAGCGAAGTTCAATCCTCGCTCGACGGATTCTTTAGCCGATCGATAAAGCTTAGACTTTGTGCCGCGATATCCCTTGGCAAGGGTTAAAATTTTCTTGCGCCGTTCGAGGCGCTTATTTCCACGTTTTGCTCTTGGCATAATTCCCTCCCACGATGAACGCGAAGCGATGAACGATTAATTAGTTCTTGTTCATCCTTCCGCCTTCATCCTTCATCATTGCTTTTTTAGTCCCTTCCATACGGCAACATTCGCTCGACGCGTTTCTGATCGCCTTCCGAAACCAATACATCAACATCGAGATATCGCTTACGCTTGTTCGTTTTCTTCGTCAGAATGTGACGCGCGTGCGAATGACCGCGTTTGATTTTGCCAGTCGCGGTGATGCGAAATCGCTTGGCCGCGCCTTTGTGTGTTTTTAGTTTTGGCATAACTCCCTCGTAAATCGTTAATCGTAAATAGAATTCGAATCCTACTGGCCCGGCGAACTCTGGCTGTTGCTCCCGGCCGGTTGCTGGCTGCCTCCTGCCTCCTGCCGTCTGCCGTCAGGCGTCTGCTTACTGCCTTCTGCTTTCTTATGTCGCTTCGGCGCAAAGATGGTGAACATCTGATTGCCTTCCATCCTTGGCCGCATTTCGACATCGCCAATGTCCGACAAATCTTTTTCGAGCTGCTCGAGAATGCGCGCGCCCAGTTCCCGGTGCGTCATCTCGCGTCCGCGAAACCAGATAGTCGCCTTCACTTTGTCGCCTTCCGTCAGCCACTCGCGCGCGTGCTTCATGCGATAGCTGTAATCGTGCACGTCAGTGCCGGGGCGAAACTTAACTTCCTTGACGGTGATGACGACCTGTTTCTTCTTCGCTTCGTTTGCCTTCTTCTTCTGCTCGTATTGAAACTTGCCGAAGTCGATGATTTTGCAAACGGGTGGATCGGCGTTTGGCGCTACTTCGACCAAATCCATGCCGCGACTGCGCGCCTCACGAATCGCATCGCGCGTGTCCATCACGCCGAACTGCTCCCCGTCGTCACCAATGACGCGCACCTGCGGCACGCGAATCCGTTCGTTAATCCGAGTTACCGGCCCACGGCGGAAGTCAGGGCGTCCGCGGCCTCGAAAACCTGTAGCTATGTGTGCACCTCCTGAGTTAAGGGTTTCAAGTTCCAAGTTTCAAGTTGCAAGTCGGCGCATCGCAAACCTTGGAACTTGGAACCTGGAACTTGAGACTATTCATTCGTTAGCGCTCGCGACTTAACGAGTCGCGTCGCCATTTCTTTGAAGTCATCCAGCGACATCGCACCGATGTCACCTTTGGTTCGCTCGCGCACGGCGACCTTGGCATCCTCCAGCTCACGGTCGCCGAGCACCAGCATGAACGGAACTTTCTGCAACTGCGCGTCGCGAATCTTCGCGCCAATCTTGTCGCTGCGCACGTTCACTTCCACGCGCAAACCGGCGCCGCGCAATTCCTGCGCGACCTTCGCCGCATATTCATTGATCCGGTCGGTTATCGGCAGCACAGCAACTTGCACCGGCGCCAGCCACATCGGAAACGCACCGGCGTAATGCTCGATCAGCACGCCGAAGAAACGCTCAATCGATCCGAACAGCGCGCGATGCACCATCACGGGGCGATGCGGTTTGTTATCCTCGCCGATGTATTCCAATTGGAATCGCTCCGGCAAGTTGAAATCCCACTGCACGGTGCCGAGTTGCCATAGTCGCCCGATTGCATCTTCAACCTTGAAGTCGATCTTCGGGCCATAAAAAGCCGCTTCTCCTTCAATCCGCTCGTATGGGATGCCGCGCGCGTCCAGCCCCGTGGCGAGCATCTTCTCGGCGTTTTCCCACTGCTCGTCTGAGCCGAGGAAGAGTTTATTCTCGCCGCTTCCCTTTACCGAAAGCTCGTACTTGATCTTGTCGAACCCAAAGGTTTTCAAGACCTGATAAGCGAAATCAACGCAATCATCGATCTCGCGCGGAATCTGCTCGGGCGTGCAGAACAGATGGGCATCGTCTACCGTGAATCCGCG
>DASXTE010000276.1:0-5430 GCA_036505595.1 Pyrinomonadaceae bacterium | reverse complement strand
GCGATTACGGACCAACAGGGCGTCTACTCATTTCCGGAATTGGCGGAGGGACCATTCACGATTCAGGTGGAGATGCTGGGATTCTCCACAATCAAGCAAGAAGTGAATGCGCCAGCGGCTGAATTTGAAATGAAGATGCTTCCGATCGAAGAGATTCACGCCCAGATCGCGCACGCGGCTTCCCCGGATCCCACACCTGCGCCTGCGGCGTCATCGAACACAAAACCAACCGCGGCACCGCCCAGGCAGCAGACCGGGTTTCAGCGAACGGAAGTTAATGCATCCGGTAGCGCCGATTCGGCGACGGCGGCGAATGACCCACCGCTTCAGTCCGGAGCCTTCGCAAACCTGAGCCAGGAAGATCTCAATCAGCGAGCCGCAGATGGATTCCTGATCAATGGCACCGTGAATAATGGCGCCGCGTCGCCCTTTGCCCAGTTTGCGGCATTCGGAAATAATCGTCGAGGCGGGCGGCCTCTCTATACAGGCAGCGCAGGAATCGCGATCGATAATTCCGCTCTGGATGCGCGGTCGTACTCGTTGACCGGGCAGAACACGCCGAAGCCGGCGTACAACCATTTCACCGGCTCATTCAATGTTGGCGGCCCGATGAAGATTCCGCACCTGATCCAAAATAATGCTCCAACGTTTTACTTTGGCTATCAGCGGATGCAAAACCGTAACGCCAATACCATTTCCGGCCGCATGCCGACGTCGGTGGAACGTTTGGGCGACTTTTCGCAAACGCTGAATCCGCTCGGGCAGGCAGTGCAGGTGATCGACCCGCTGACAGGTGTGCCATTCGCCGGCAATGTGATCCCGCCAGGCCGCATTAGCCCGCAGGCTCGATCTCTCCTGGATTTATTTCCACTGCCGAACTTCGATGACACCGCGCGATACAACTACCAGATACCGATAGTCGATGGTACGCATCAGGACAGCGTACAGGGCCGCCTGAACAAGTCCATTAATCCAAGAAATCAGATTTCCGGAAACCTCGATCTGCAGAGTACGCGCAGCGATAACGCAAATCTGTTCAACTTTCTCGACACGACGCAAACATTCGGCATCTCGGCCGCTGCCCAATGGACAACGCGGCGCTCGCAGCGGTTCTCTGCGACCTTCCGATACCAATTCAATCGCCAGGCGACGCGCATCACGCCGTACTTCGCAAATCGCATCAACGTTTCGGGCAGAGCCGGCATTGGCGGAAACAATCAAGAGGCGCCGAATTGGGGACCCCCAAGCCTCATCTTCTCGAACGGTATTTCCTCGTTGACCGACGCCCAATACTCCTTCAATCGCACCCAGAACAACACCGTTTCATATAGCAGCTTTTGGAATCGCGGCCGCCACAACGTTACGTTCGGCGCGGACATGCGACGGCAGCAGATCAATGTTTTGTCGCAGCAAGATCCGCGTGGAACATTCACCTTCACCGGCGCGGCGGCGGTCTCCGATTTTGCCGGGTTCCTGTTGGGAATTCCCGATACCAGTTCGATCGCCTTCGGCAACGCCGACAAATACTTCCGTCAAACGTTCTACGACGCGTTCATCAGCGACGATTGGCGGGTGAACGGCGCGCTCACCATCAATGCCGGAATTCGTTGGGAGTATGAGAGCCCGATCCGCGAATTGCAGGGACGGCTCGTGAATTTGGATATCGGCTCCGGTTTTGTTTCGGTCGCGCCCGTCATTGGTAACAACCTTGTTCACCCGGATCGATTCGGGATTCAGCCGCGCGTCTCCTTCGCGTGGAGGCCTATCGCTGCATCGTCGTTGATTGTTCGCGGAGGCTATGGCGTCTACCGAAACACGAGTGTGTATCAAGCCATTGCAAATCAGATGGCGCAACAGGCGCCGTTGTCGAAGAGCCTCAGCGTGCAGAACACTCCGGCGAATCCCCTGACGCTGGCGGATGGGTTCGTCATCTCTCAAGGAGTGACGCCGAACACATTTGCCGTCGATCCGAATTTCCGGGTTGGCTACGTGCAGAGCTGGCAGCTTTCCATCCAACGTGATCTGCCGGCGGCGCTACAGATGTCGGCCATATACCTGGGATCGAAAGGAACTCGATTGCCTCAGGAGTTTGTGCCCAACACGTTTCCTGATGGAGCAGTCCGTCCCTCCGGATACGTCTACCTGTCATCCAATGGAAATTCCGCGCGCAACGCCGGCCAGTTTCAACTGCGGCGCCGGCTGCGAAATGGTTTCACGGCGACGGCCCAGTACACCTATTCCAAGGCATTCGATAACGCGCCGCTGATGGCTGGTGGAATCGTGACGGCGAGCCAGGGCGGACCCGCGATCGCGCAAAACTGGCTCGATCTTGGCGCCGAGCGAGCGCGTTCGAGTTTCGACCAACGGCATCAGTTCAGCGTGCAAACGCAGTACACAACCGGCGTAGGCGTGCGCGGCGGTGCGCTGGCCGGCGGCTGGAAAGGCGCTCTGTTCAAAGAGTGGACTGTAGCGTCGCAACTAAACGTCGGGAGCGGGCTTCCGCAGACACCGATTTACTTTGCTGCGGTGCAGGGAACTGGAGTGACGGGAAATCTCAGGCCGGATGTGACCGGTGCGTCCATTAACGCCGCGCCTCAAGGACTGTTCTTGAATCCCGCGGCATTCCGCGCGCCGGCGGCAGGGCAGTGGGGAAATGCGGGACGCAACTCGATTACAGGCCCCACGCAGTTTGGCCTGAACGCGTCGCTGGGCCGCTCTTTTCCATGGCGCGACCGGTACAACATTGATGTGCGCCTGGACGCGACAAATGCGCTGAACCACGTTACATTTAAAAGGTGGAACACCGCTGTGACCAGCGCTCAATTTGGGCTGCCAACCAGTGTCGATCCAATGCGCAGCGTGCAGGCGACGCTGCGGTTGAGGTTCTGAGACATGTTGATATCGGACGAATCCTGCATCTCAAATCCAAAATTCCGAAATCGCGAATTGAACTCGCGCCTCAGACGGTCCAATTTGCTACTTCGGATTTCGGATTTGAGATGCAGGACTCGTCCAATTCAAAATCTCCTCTCGTCTCGAGTGCTCGATGAGTCAAGTATGTTGATGCCCTTCTTAAGGAGCGGATTGATTTCTTCCTTGGCCCTCGCGGTTGCACTGTTGCTGCTTCCCTCCGCCGATGCCCGGCAGCAGCCATTCACGATCAAGGTCGATACACAGCTGGTTGTGGAAACGGTGGTAGTGAAGGACAAGGATGGAAAGAACATCGAAGGTCTGACGGAAAAGGATTTCACCGTCACCGAAGATAACGTGCCACAAACGATCAGCGTATTCGAATTTCAAAGGCTGGACGAGGCGACAGCCGCCGCACCGGCGGCTGCGCCCGCGAGTGCCGTTAAACCCGTAAACGCGGGTCAGATCTCACCGCCACCTCCCGGCGATGCTCGATACCGGGATCGCCGCCTCCTCGTCCTGTTCTTCGACATGATGACGACGCCTCCGCCGGATCAACTGCGCGCGTTCCGTGCAGCCGACAAATTCATCCGGGCGCAGATGCAGACGCCGGACCTGATCGCCATCATGACGTTTCAAAAGGGCGTCGTCAGCGTGCTGCAAGATTTCACCGACGATCGTTTTGCGCTATTAGACACGCTCGCCAAACTCATGTACCCGGACGAGGATGACAGCAATGATCCGATCGGCGCATTTGGGCAGGATTCCGGGGAATTCAACCTCTTTAATACGGATCGCCAACTCGCCGCTCTTCATACCGCTGTGAGCATGTTGCGATCCTTGCCTGAGCAGAAGTCGCTCGTCTATTTCGCCAGCGGCGTGCGCTTGACCGGCGGTGATAACCAGGCGCAACTGCGCGCCACGATCAATGCGGCCGTTCGGGCGAACGTTTCTTTCTTTCCCGTGGATGCGCGCGGGCTTGTCGCGAGCGCGCCGTTGGGCGATGCGGGCCGGCCATCGCCGGGCGGAATTGGCGTGTTCTCCGGCACAACGGCAATGGCCGCCGTTACCGGTTTTCAACGATCGCAAGACACGCTGTACGCCCTTGCTGCCGATACCGGCGGCAAGGCGATGCTCGATAACAATGACCTCACTGCGGGAATTGTTCAGGCGCAACAAGCCATCACGAGCTACTACGTGATCGGTTACTATTCCACCAACTCCGTGCTCGATGGAAAGTTTCGCCGCATCAAGATCACCTTAAAAGAAACGCCATCTGCCAAATTGGATTACCGCCAGGGTTATTTCGCCGGCAAGACGTTCAACAAATTCACCGCTGCCGACAAAGAACGCCAGTTGGAAGAGGCGCTTATGCTCGGAGATCCGATTACGGATCTCACGATTGCCATGGAAGTGAATTACTTTCAATTGAATCGCGCGGAATATTTTGTGCCGATTACGGTGAAGATTCCGGGCAGCGAACTTGTTCTCGCTCGAAGTGGTGGCGCGGAACGCACGCTCATCGACTTCATTGGTGAAGTCAAAGATGATTACGGCACCACCATCCAGAACCTGCGGGACAAGGTCGACATCAAGCTTAGCGGTGAAACGGCCAGCGAACTGTCGAAGCGGCCAATTCAATACGATACCGGCTTCACGCTGCTGCCAGGAAAGTACGTGATCAAATTTCTGGCGCGCGACGCGGAGACTGGACGAATCGGCACGTATCAGACCTCTTTCGTCATTCCCAATCTGATGAGGGAGGAAAAACGCGTCCCCATCAGCTCGGTGGTGTTGAGCAGCCAGCGTGTCGATATGAAAGAAGCGCTGTTCAACGCTGTCAAAGACAAGAGCGCCGCGGCGCAGGCGGTCAACCCCCTCGTTGTCGAAGGGCAGAAGCTGATCCCGAGCGTGACCCGAGTGTTCAGCAAGAGCCGTGACATGTATGTGTACCTGCAGGCTTACGAGCGGGATGCGACGGCCACGCAGCCACTGGTCGCCTTTGTTACGTTCTATCGCGGTCAGTCGAAGGCGTTTGAAACCACGCCGCTCCAAGTGGTGGACGGATTGGATCCGAAGTCGAAGGCGTTGCCGCTGAAGTTCAGCTTGTCTCTATCGAAATTGCCGCTTGGGGAATACAACTGCCAGGTCACGGTTCTTGATCCCACCGGACAAAAGGCGGCCTTCTGGCAGGCTCCCGTGATGCTGGTGCCGTGAGAGGGCTTTGCACAAAAAGTCGCTTGCTGGTTTCTGAACATCGCCGAGTCATATTTGCCGATCGCCAATGTCTGCAGACTTGAATGTAATAGTCACCAGCTTTCTCTTTCGTCAGTATCGGTCTGTTCGCGACAGACTTCTTGACAAACGCTAGAAACCAGCGTACCTAATTTCGTGTTATCGGTATCCAGACGTTGCAATTTGAAGCGGAAATTCTTCTCGTAAGGTTCATATGTCGTCTCCAAGCGGTGGGGGAATGGCCATACTTATTCGTAAATACGGTTACGTCTGAATAAGCAGCCG
>DASXTE010000275.1:0-12609 GCA_036505595.1 Pyrinomonadaceae bacterium | reverse complement strand
CTTGACGCGCTGCTGATGAAGCAGGCGAGCCCGGACGCGGATGCTGAGATTGTAATTCCCGAAGCAACGATCTTGAGCGAACATCCGGTTGTCGTCATCGATCGCAACGTTAGCGCCGGCGATCAGCCGGTGATCGATGCTTTCATCGCTTATCTGTTTACTGAGGAAGCGCAGCGCGCCTTCGTCAAATTTCACTTTCGATCCAGCACAAATGACGCGCTGAATCAGGAAAACAAGGAACTCGCAACCATCAAATACCCGTTTACAGTTGACTATTTTCGCGGTTGGGAGCATGCGTATCCGGAAATCATCGAAGGCATTTTTCGCGATCAGGTGCAGCAGAGGAAATAACGAAACGTGAAAATCACAGCCGTCCGACATGTTCGTGGTTATGACGTCGCGCGCCCGGTGAGCATCGGGGTGATGCTGGGCATCATGCTGCCGCTGGTTCTCTTGCCGTTGCTCTCGATCTTCATCTACGGGACGCGACATGGGTTGGGCGTGTTCTGGTCATCGCTGGTCGCGCCGGAAGCGATCTTCGCGCTGAAGCTTTCGATGGTGACCAGCTTTTGGGCGACAGTCTTCAATGTGGTCTTTGGATTGTTCGCCGCGTACGTGCTTTCGCGTTATGACTTTTGGGGTCGCAACGCAGTAATCGTGACGATTTCGCTGCCGACCGCGATTCCCACGGCGGTTGCGGGTTTCGCTCTGTTGCTGTTGTGGGGGCCGTATGGAACGCTCGGGCGCATGCTGAATCCGCAGGGCGTGCAAGTGATGTTCACGCCTTACGCAATCATCCTGGCGAACATCTTCGTCACTTTTCCGCTCGCGTTCGGCGTGATCAAGCCGGTGTTCGACACGATGAGCCGATCGCTTGAAGAAGCTTCAGCGACCATCGGGGCGACGCGTTGGCAAACGTTCTGGCACGTGACGCTGCCAAGCCTGCGTGGCGCGATCGTCTCAGGCGCGCTGCTGACTTTCGCGCGGGCGGTGGGCGAATTCGGCTCGACGATTCTCGTGTCAGGAAACCTCGCTTTGCGCACACAGACCGCGCCGCTGTACATTTTTGCCAAGTTCAACGAAGGACAAATTGAAGCCGCGAATGCGATCGCGATCGTGCTGGCGCTCTTATCGTTCGTAATTTTCAGCGTGCTGTTCTTCGCGCGCGACTGGCTGGAATTCGAGGCGCAGGAAGCATGACCCCGAAAATGCAATTAGCTCCCGACAATCCACATGTATCCTGGGCGCCCGAGCGCTCGGAAAAAACGGGCGTCGCAGCAAGCGTGCGCGGCATCAGCAAGCGCTTCAAGAAAGCGAGTGTCCTCGAAGACGTCAGTTTCGATGTTGCGGAGGGCGAGTCGCTGGTGCTGCTCGGCGCTTCAGGAAGCGGCAAGACGACAATCCTGCGCATCATCGCGGGCCTCGAACAGCCCGACACAGGCCGCGTGATTCTGCACGGTAAAGACGTTACCGACTTGCCGGCGCGCGAACGCGGCGTCGGCGTCATCTTTCAAGCCTACGCGCTGTTTCCGCGCATGACGGTTGAGAAAAATATTACCTACGGCTTGAAGATTCGGCATCGGCCGCGAAAGGAACGACGCGAGACAGTCAATCGTCTGATCGAGTTAGTGCAACTGGAAAAGCATCGCAAAAAGTATCCGTGGCAGCTTTCCGGCGGACAGCAGCAGCGCGTCGCGATTGCGCGCACGCTCGCCTACAAACCGCAGGTACTGTTGTTCGACGAGCCGTTCGGCGCACTGGATGCGCAGACGCGCGTGCACCTGCGTCGCGAAATTCGCGCGCTGCTCCGAAAAGTAAAAGTGCCGTCGGTTTTCATCACGCACGATCAGGAAGAAGCGCTCGAGCTGGGCGATCGCATCGCCGTGCTTAACGATGGGCACCTCGAGCAGGTCGGCACGCCTGACGAAGTCTACAATCATCCGGCGACTGAGTACGTTGCGACGTTCCTCGGCGCCGCGAACCTGTTGCTGGGCGTCGTGACGCGCGGCTGCGTCGAGATCGGAACGGCGCGGTTGCCCGCCGAAACGGAAACCAAAAAGTTTCGTGAAGGTCAGTCAGTGAAACTTGTCTTTCGTCCGGAAGACGTCTGTCTGAGCCCGGATGCCAAATTGCCTGAAAGTTGTCGCCGGCTGGCGAATGGCGTGATCGAGCAGATTGATTTCGTGGGTGCTTACGAGCGTCTAAATGTGAGGCTGGATCTGGCGCACCGGCCCCAAAGTGGAGAGCTCGCGCCGCTGTATCAGGTCACCATCAACACGCCGGAGCGAATGGTTGGCGTGCCGGTCATGGCGACGCGCCCAAAACCTGAAGCGAATGCGACGCGTTACAAACCTGGTGACCGCGTTGCGGTCGGCCTCACTTCATTTAGCCTCCTGCCGAATTACATGCTGGCGCGACAACGGTAAATCTCATGAAACCTGTAATGTTGTCACTGAGCATTGTAGTTGTGTGCGTGACGCACTCAGTAGCGCAGTCGCCTGTTCCGGAAACCGACACCCAGAACTGGAACGACTTTCAGCTCACCGTTCCGATGAGCAAAAAAGTCGATCTGGTGACGCAGTTGACGCTGCGGTTCGGGGATAACCTGACGGAGCCCGTCGATGAGCGTTGGGGGTTTGGTTTCAATTACAAGCTAAACCGTTATATGACACTCAACGAATCCTACTTCAATCGGGAAGCTCGACCGCCGCATGGTCGCCGCGAACGCGAGATCCGTTTGACCTTGGGCGCGACGTTACAGAAGCCCATTGGTAAGTTCACCTTGAGCGATCGTAACTGGTTTGAGAGACGCTGGCGCGAGCCGCAAGTAGATGCCTGGCGATATCGTAACCGTTTGCGACTGGAACATCCGTTTCAAATCAGCAAGACCAAGTTCACCTGGTTTATTTCAGACGAAGTATTTTATGACTGGAGTTTGAATGACTGGGTGCGCAACCGCGCCGCGATTGGCGCCAATCACGCCTTCAATAAACATTTCACTCTTGAGCTCTACTACATGCGACAGAATGATGGGCGCAGCCGGCCGGGCGACCTTCACATTATTGGCAGCGTGTGGAGATTCAAATTGTGAGCCGGCCCGTCATCGCCGTTCGCGCAAGCGTCGGATCATTTTCGGCAGAACGAGCGCGGCTTGCAAGAGCGATCCGGCGGTGAGTCGGCGCGCCAGTGAGCGGAAGAGTTTGCCGGCGCTCGGCGTGTAGTTGAACCACCAGACATCAGGCAGAGACGGGAAGTGATTGACGTGGATGTGTTGTTGATTAACTAGTTCTAGCAGTCCTGCGCGACCGTGTGTGCGCCCAAAGCCACTCTGCTTCACGCCACCCCAGGGCGTCTGGGCGATGCCGTGCGTGTAGAGGACTTCGTTGACCGTCACTGTGCCCGCATCGATTTGTTCTGCCAGTCGCTTTCCTCGCGCAAGATCCTTTGTCCAGACACTCGCAGTGAGTCCATAAACACTGTCGTTCGCCAGCCGCACAGCTTCGTCATCCGTTCGGAAGGTCATGATCGGCAGCACGGGCCCGAAAGTCTCTTCGCGCATCACGTCCATTTCGTGATTGACGTTCGTCAAAACCGTCGGGGGAAAGAACGGGCCGGTGACGTCGGGCGTTCGCTCACCACCGGTTAACGCGACGGCGCCGCGCGCGGTGGCTTCGTAAACATGCCGCTCGACTGTGCGCAACTGCTGTTCGCTGCTCATCGAACCGATGTCGCCCTGCCGGTCGCCGCTTTGCTGCAAACGTTTCGTTTCCGCGACGACCTGATCGGTAAACTTCTGCGCGATACTCTCGTGCACATAACAACGTTCGACCGCAGCGCAGCATTGACCGCAATTCGCAAATGCTCCCCAGATAGCGCCGCGTGCCGCATTCTCGATGTCAGCATCTTCCAAAACGATCATTGGATCTTTGCCGCCAAGTTCCAGCACGACGGGAATCAGATAATTCGCGGCAGCTTCGGCGACGCGACGGCCGGTCGCGACGCTGCCTGTGAACATGATCTTGTTCACGCCGGCGCCAATCAACGCCGCGCCTGTCGAGCCGTCGCCGGTGACAACTTGCAGTAGCCCCTCCGGCAGGCCTGCGCGATCCAGAACTTCCTTGATCTTCAACGCAGTAAGCGGCGTAAGTTCGCTCGGCTTCAGCACGGCCGCATTGCCGCCCATCAACGCCATGACGACTTCGTCAAGCGGCGTTGCCCAGGGAAAATTCCATGGCGAAATGATGCCGACCACACCCACCGGCTTGTAAACGAGATAGGACGTGCGCCCCATCCAGCCGTACAGACCTATGTTAATTCGCTCACGTTGCAAGAAGCTCTCAGCTTTACGCGCATAGAACTGCATCAGATCGATCGAGGTCGTAAGTTCCATCGTGATCGCTTCGGCGATAGGCTTGCCGGTTTCGCGGGAGATTAGCAAAGCAATTTCGTCCAGCTCTTTCAGGACGATCTTGCGCGCGCGCATGATGACGCGCCCGCGTGCGCCGAACGATTTTGCGGCCCAGGCCGTTTGCGCGGCGCGCGCGCGATCGACGGCGCGCGCAACTTCTTCGGGCAGCGTCAAGGGCACACGCCCAATTTCTTCGCCCGTCGCCGGATCGCGCGAGATCATTTCCGCGCCTGTCGATTTGGCCGGAATACTTTGCGCCATGGCCGTGATTATCGCTTAGAAGTCCGTGCCAACGAAAGCAAAATCTCCGCGTGCCTTTGCGGAGACCTCTGCGTGCTCTGCGGTTTATTCGTTTCCACGCCTAAACAAACCGCCGAGGAAGAAGGTAGGACACTACCGAGGAAGAAAGAGGTTTTCGCAGAGGGATGCAGAGTCAGCTACAATATCGAATTCAAAACAAGCGTAAGGAGACCTGATAATGAAATCGCAACTGAAGGAATTCATGCGTCGCATCGACAAAGATTCCGTCGCCATCATTCCCGCGGCGCGTGAGGCCGTGCGCTCGCACGATACTAACTATCGCTATCGCCAGAATTCGGATTTCTTCTACTTGACTGGATTTGAAGAGCCGGAAGCGATCGCGGTGATCGCCCCCTCAAGAGACAAAAAGTACACGTTGTTTGTGCGGCCACGCGACCTTGAGCAGGAGATTTGGAACGGCTATCGCGCGGGCGTTGAAGGGGCCGTCAACGATTACGGCGCCGATGAAGCATTTACGATTAGCGAGTTCGACGAGAAGCTGACGGAGATTCTCGACGGTCCATCGGTGCTCTATTACGCGTTTGGCCACACCAGTCCCGAAATCGATCGGAAAATTATTCGCGAGCTAACGCGTATGCGCGAAAGCAACCGCAAACCTTTCGAGCCGCCGACGGCGATCGTTGATCCCAGCTCGATCGTGCACGAGATGCGCGTGTTGAAGACGCCTGAAGAGATCGAGATCATGCAGCGTGCCGCCGACATCGCCGCCGAAGCTCACGTGGAGGCCATGAAAACGGTGCGGCCGGGAATGATGGAATACGAAGTCGAGGCGATGCTGGAAGCGTACTTCCGCAAGCATGGCGCGACAGGCTCGTCGTACACTTCAATCGTCGGCGCCGGCGGAAACGCGACGATTCTGCACTACATCGACAACAAAGATGAGTTGAAAGACGGCGATCTGTTGCTGGTTGACGCAGGCTGCGAATACAAAGGCTACGCATCAGACATCACCCGCACCTTTCCGATCAATGGCAAATTCACGGAAGCGCAGCACGAGATTTACGATCTGGTGCTGGAAACTCAGAAGTCCTGCGTCGATATGGTTCGTCCCGGCGTGCGTTTGGAGGATTTGAAAACCCACTCGATCGAAATGCTGACCGAAGGCATGGTACGGCTCGGATTACTCAAGGGTGATCCGAAGAAACTGATCAAAGAGAAGAAGTACATGCAGTTCTACATGCACAACCTTGGTCATTACCTCGGTATCGACGTGCACGACGCCGGCCGTTATTACTTCAAGGGCGAATCCCGGCCCGCGGAAGTTGGCATGGTGATGACGATCGAGCCGGGACTCTACATCTCGCCTGACACCAGCCGCATTCCTGACGAGTTCAACAAGGACATTCCGGCCAAGTATCTCGGCATCGGCGTGCGGATTGAAGACGATGTATTGGTTACTGAAAAAGGCGCCCGCGTGCTAACGCACAAAGTGCCAAAGGAAAGCGAAGAGATTGAAGCGCTGATGGCGAAGTAGCCGATCCCGAGTCGATTAGCTGTTGAGAAAATCGAGCGGTTTTCGCCTATCGATAAGGTTGTGCTTTTCCGCCAAAGTGAAGTAAAGCGCCAGGCCCGTCTGCATTTGTTCGTCGACAGTGAACACGATGTTTTCCGTCAAGTAAGTCATAATTTCATTTTCAGACAATCCAATCTGGTTTGAATAGCCGGCCGCGATCTGTCTGATGTTCTCCAATCCTTCGTCGCGCGCCGCCGCGAAATCAATTGAACCAATTTTCAGGAAATTCATTCGCGCCATCCACATTGCGAACACAAATCCGAAGCCGGTGAATTCATGCCAAAGCGTGGCTAAATCGAAAACGCGAAATTGATCGCGGGGAATCTTCATGGCTGGATCGCCGATGATCAGCGCCGCGTCTGCGTGCGCCAGCATGGACTTCAAATCAGGCGCGGATGTTTCCCACCGCGGCTCGAAGCCGAGGAATTCGCGAAAGATGATCTTCACGAGCACTGCCGACGTGCGCGACGATTCATCCAGGGCCACCTGCTCAACTTTCTTCAAATTGTTTTTGCGCGTGACGAGTACGACGCTGCGCACGGCGGATTTCGAGCCAACGCAAACGCTGGGGACGATTGCGATATCCGGCAGGCGCTGGTATTCGATGATCGGAACCAGCGCGGCGTGAACCTCGCCGCGCGCGAGCAGCTCGGCGCAACGCGCGGGCACCGTGTCTGTCAACAACTCAACCTGGTCGCGTTGCGGGCCGTGAATGAAACTCCAGATGAGCGGAGCTGTGTTCAGGTAACTCGACGCGGCGATGCGCGGTCGGGTGTGTGTGCTTTTCGGTTTCACCGTTTGCAGTTTATATTGAAGCGCGCCGCGGAAAAGTCAATGCCAATATTCGATGTTACAGTTCTGATTCGTCACGGGATGCCGATTTACGAGGGAGATCCGCCGGTCGACATAGAAGCAGCGTCAGCGTTGGCGAGCGGCGATTCCGCCAACGTTTCATACCTTCACTTCGGCGCGCACACCGGAACGCACGTTGATGCGCCGGCGCATTTCATCGAAGGCGCTAACAAGATCGATTCGCTGCCGCTCGATGTTCTGATTGGGCCAGCGCGCGTCGTTCGCGTCCCTGACGATCGCACGGAGATTGATGCGGATTTCCTGGCTACTTGTCACCTTGATCAAGTTGAACGCATTCTGTTTCATACGCGCAACTCCGGATTTTGGCACGAAGGCTTTCGCAAAGACTTCACGCACCTTTTGCCCGAAGCGGCCGAGATGCTGGTCAGCCGCGGTGTGAAGCTCGTCGGAATAGATTACCTGTCGATCGAAAAGTTTCATTCGGGCCACCATCGCACGCACATTGCTCTGCTCTCGAGCGGGGTGGTGATTGTCGAAGGACTGAACCTCGCTGAAGTGCCCGCCGGTGATTACGAGTTGATTTGTCTGCCTTTGAAGATCGCCGAGGGAGCCGGCGACGGGGCGCCAGCGCGCGTAGTATTGCGAACTTTCGATTAGCATCTAACGGCCCTCTCCCTCTGGGAGAGGGTTGGGTGAGGGTCTACGAGCGCGGACTAACGCCCTCTCCCTCACCCTCTCCCAGTGGGAGAGGGAATGAAGAAAACAAAACCCGATCGCCAATATCGCGAACGCGTCTATCGTATTGTCCGTCGCATTCCGCGCGGACGCGTGATGACCTACGGCCAGATTGCTTACATGCTCGGCGAAGGCTACACACCGCGCACGGTTGGGTTCGTCATGCACGGCGCTGACGACCGAACGCCCTGGCATCGAGTAATTAACTCGCAAGGGCGCTGCTCAACGATGGGTATCGTCCTGCCGCCCGACAAACAACAACGCATGTTGGAACATGAAGGTGTGAAGTTCGACAAGAGCGGGCGCTGCGATTTGGAAAATTTGATTTGGAAGCCGAGAAGAACAACCACGAAGGGAAAGAAATGATGAACATCGATCCACTCGCGCAGCGCGCGCCTTACGAAGTCAGTCCGCGCCAGTATTCAGTCTCGCATCAAATGGCCACCACTGCTTTTGAGCTGCCGAACTTTCGCGTGATGCAAACCCTTGGCGTGGTCCGGGGGATCGTTGTGCGTTCGCGGAATATCTTTGCAACCATCGGCGCATCGTTCCAGCAGATCGCCGGTGGCAATATCACTATCTGGACAAAGATGTGTGAAGAAACTCGTCGCGACGCGTTCGACATCATGATCCAACACGCGTCAGAAATCGGCGCCAACGCGATCATCGGCGTGCGATACGATACAACTGAGATCTCGACGGGCGTCACTGAAGTTCTGGCATATGGCACAGCGGTCATCGTTGAGCCAACCGACGCGGGTTATCGAGGATGAGCCAAAGTGACCTCAAAACTCGCGCGCTGGAAAGAGCTCGCGGCGCCTTCGCCTCGGTAGCCTACGCGAAGTTTCTTGGACTTGAGCTGTGCGAAATCAGCAGCGGTGAGGTAACAGTCTGTCTCGACGTTCGCGGCGAGTTGAAACAGAATCGCGGCGTTGTTCACGGTGGCGCCATTGCTTCCCTGATCGATACAGCGTCGGCATTTGCGATCCTCACGACCATCGACGAAAACGAGAAGGTCACGACGACCGATCTGACGATTCATTACCTGAGACCGATTACTGGGGGCCGGATGCTGGCGAAGGCCAGGATCATTCGCGGCGGACGGCGGCGATTCGTGGTTAACGTGGAAGTCGAAAACGATGGCGCGCTGGCTGCAACTGCCGTCACTGGTTACTTGAAAATTCCGTGAAAACCGCCTGAAATACGGCGGAAAATAGACATAGACAACCACGTTTCAACATGCCAAAATAGGTTTGGCACTGCTTCCGGCCCGAAGCGTCACTTCAGTTTCCTGCCATCGGTTCTCTTATGCACTCTTTGTTTGAAGCTCTGTTGGCCCAGCACGCCCGGCAACTGACGCCCGTTCGCTGCGCGCATTCTACAATTGCTCAACTCCATCGGTATTTCGAAGACGTCGTTCTGGAGAACAATTTGAACGCGCTGGTAATCCAGGCTTTACCGGCAGTGGCAAAGCGATCCCCGCGCGAGATTTCTCGCATACGAGATTTGGCGCGAGGCGGCCGGCGCACGTTCTTCTTTGTCGGGCAAAACGACGACCTAACCAACTACATTGACACTGGCAGTTTCAACGACACCTTTGCTCCGGTTTTGCTGCAACATCCCGGCACGTATCATGCGAACGAGCATTTTGTCGTCATCGCCGATGCGCGGTTTTCGGCGCTGCTGGCAACTGTGCGCACTGGAGGCAAAGATACCGGTACGAGCGAGGATGAAGTTGCGTGGACATTCGAGCCCGACGTGGTCTATTCAGCGCTCGAATATCTTCAAGCGCGGGTACGGGCGGAACATCCCTATCACGCCTCTGTTTTTGGAAGCGCCGCGCGCACGTCAATGCCCAAAGCGACATCGCTGCAACTGACTCTGAGCGTAACAACGAAGCTCGCGCACCTTTTACAAGAACAGGCCGGTCGCGAAATCGCGGTCAACCGGATCGCTACTGCGATCCGCGAATCGCTCGAGCTTGGTGTAATTCTGCAAAAGACAGTCACGGAAGTTGGCGCTGCGCTGAATGTCGCTTGCTGTGCCCTGCGCGTTGAAGATCGAAACGAGGCGCAGGCTTTGAACTATTCATATTTTGCAAATCCTGAAAAAGAGGAAAAGCTTCAACGCGACGAAGTCACGCGCGAACTGGACGAGATAAGTTCGCAACTGGCCAAAAGCCCGCAGTTGTTTATGCGTGATGGCTCAGAGAGTTTAGAGGCAGAAGAGACACAATTCCCGTTGGCGGTTGTACCACTCGTTTTTCACGAACGATTCATCGGCGCGCTGGAAGTCGTGGACGACAACCCGGGCCGCACCTGGCAGGATAACGAAATCCTCTTGCTGCGGACGGTCGCTAACCAGGTCGTGGTCGCGATCAATCATGCTGATCTGTTCGCGCAAATGCAGCAGCAGGCGTTGACCGATGCGCTGACCGGCTGCTACAACCGGCGCTCGTTTGAAATGCAGCTCGATCGCGATCTGCAAATGGCCACTCGCCTGCATCAACCAATTTCGCTTGTGATGCTGGATCTTGATCGCTTCAAGCAACTCAATGACAGTGTCGGTCATGATGCCGGCGATTCAGCATTGCGTAAGCTCGCCGATTGTTTCCGCCAGGAATTGCGTGGCGTCGATACCGCGGCGCGTTTTGGCGGGGATGAGTTCGCGTTGATTTTGCCCCAGGCTTATTCGGAAGGCGCCCAACTTGTTGCGGAACGCTTACGGACAAAGATTGAACAGATTCAAATACCCGGATTTGGTCATCTGGCGGCGTCGATCGGTATCGCTGCGTTTCCGCAGCATGCAAATTCGCGCGCGGACTTGATTCAGGCGGCTGACGCGGCTTTGTATTGCGCGAAGCGCAGTGGCCGAAATCGCGTGGCGCTATTTGAGACTTCTAATCCAAACAGTTCAGATCCGATGCCCATCAGTGGCGCTGTCTCCGAAAACGTCGAGCACGCGATGTGATTCCTTGCGCGTCTTTGCCAGCCTGATCGTTCTCACTTAGAATTTCAGATTCAAAGCTTTGTCATGAATGCCTGATGGTTCATGCGGTTCGAGCCGTCAGGCTTCATTTGTGCTGATCAAGCTTTGCATCTAATTCATGGACGATCTGCGCAAGCTGGCCCGTTACTTCCGCCCGTACAAGCTACAGCTTTTCATCGGAATTGCCTGCATCGCCGCGTATGTAATCTTTACCGTCACAATTCCGCAGATCGTCGGCAACGCTTTCGATGCGCTCCGGCACGAGGTCACTTGGGCAAAGCTGAACATGGCCGCCCTGAAGGTTTTGGGTGCCAGCGCGATCGGCGGCCTGTTTCTGTTTCTGCAGCGACGCATCCTCATCGGCATGTCGCGGCATATTGAGTACGACCTGCGCAACGATTTCTATGCGCACCTCGTCGATCAGCCGCTGTCTTTCTTTTACGAGCACCGCACCGGCGATTTGATGGCGCGGGCGACGAACGATCTTGCCGCCGTGCGACAGCTTGCTGGGCCGTTAGTCATGTACAGCCTGCAAACGGTGTTCGTGGTGCTGCTGATTCTCCCGATCATGTTTGCGCTGAATTGGAAGCTGACGCTGCTGCTGTTCGTCACGATGCCGCTGGTTTCTTTGACGGTGAAATTCTTTGGGCAGCAGGTACACACGCGATTTCAGCAGATTCAGGACTTCTTTGCGCAAATCACCGCACGCGCGCAAGAGAACATTACCGGTGTACGAGTGGTGCGCGCCTACGCGCAGGAACACGCCGAAATCAAAGCCTTCAACGATCTGAATTGGGAATACGCGCAACAGAACTTGGCGCTCGTGAAAATCGACGCCGTCATGCGGCCGCTAATGACGTTCCTGATTGGTCTCGGCTTTGTACTGATAATTTGGGTCGGCGTGCCGCTCGCCGTTGGCGGCGAAATTACGCTTGGCGAGTTCATCCAATTCAACATGTATCTGTTTCGGCTGATTTGGCCGCTGATCGCAATTGGGTATGTCGTGAATCTTTATCAACGCGGCACGGCAAGCTGGAAACGAATGCAGGCGATTGCGCGGGTGAAGCCGGCCATTGCCGACGAGCCGAACGTGCGAGAGCAACCACCAATCAAAGGTCAAATTGAGTTCCGCAATCTAACGTTCCATTACCATCCGAATGGGCCTGAAGTTCTCAGGGATATCAATCTGACGATCGAAGAAGGCCAGACCGTCGCGTTTGTTGGCCGGACCGGCAGTGGCAAATCGACGGTGGTTAATCTGATTTCGCGAATTATCGAAGCCCCGGAAGGCACCGTATTCATCGACGGCGTTTCCGTTCGTGACTATCCGCTGAGACAGTTGCGAGGCGCGATCGGCTATGTGCCGCAGGAAACGTTCTTGTTCAGCGACACGCTGGCAAAGAACATTGCGTTCGGGCGTGATACAGCGGAACGCGCACAAATTGAAATGGCTGCGGAGGTGGCCGGCCTCAGCACTGACATAACCGACTTTCCAGACGGGTTCGATACTCTTGTCGGCGAGCGCGGCATCACGTTGTCCGGCGGACAAAAGCAGCGCACGGCGATCGCTCGAGCTGTTTTGCGCGAGCCTCGCATTCTGATTCTTGACGACGCGTTGTCGTCGGTTGACACGTACACGGAAGAAAAGATTCTCACGCGCCTGCGCGGCGTCATGCGTGAGCGCACCAGCATCATTGTCTCGCATCGGGTCTCAACGGTGCGCGATGCCGACCTGATTTGCGTGCTCGACGAAGGGCGGATTATCGAGCAAGGCACGCACGATGAATTGCTGGCGCTTGGTGGCGAATACGCGGACCTGTACGAGCGGCAG
>DASXTE010000274.1:0-18631 GCA_036505595.1 Pyrinomonadaceae bacterium | reverse complement strand
AGCCGCAATACCTTCCGCGCTGTTGACCGTCGCCTGGCCCGAGGAGTCAAACATTTCGCCGCCAAACGCCCAGAAAATGGGCATAAAGTCAGCGACGGCGGCGTTGCCCTGCGCCGCGCGCATCACGTAACCGTACAGCTTTCCGCCGCCGGGCGCGCCGTTTGTTTCCTGTTCGCTGATCGTCTTCGCCGCCGTCAAGACATCATCCCAGCTGGCCGGCTCTTTCAAATTGTGCTTCTGAAAAAGATCCTTTCGATAAAAGAACAACTGCGAGTTGCCGACGTATGGCAGCGCGTAAAGCGCGCCGGTTTGATAAGGTTCACGACAAAGCGCGAGCGACGTCGCCACGAAATCTTCATCAGGGCCCGTCTTGCCCCGCTTCTGAACCAGCGGCGTCAGGTCAGTGAGCACGTTGAGCGAGGCGAACTTCGGAAACCAGGGATCGTCAAGCATGATCAGATCGTAGGCGCCGCTGCGCGCGTTGAGATCGAGCAGCTCCTTTTCGAACAAATTCGCGTACGGAAACTCGGCGATGTTAATGTGCACGCCAGTTTGCGCTTCGTAATCTTTCGCCGCCTGTTTCAGCGCGTCGCCTTCGACGCCTGAGTTGATTGCCAGCGTCAACGTGCGCGTTTCCTGATTTCCTGATCGCAAGCAACTAGAAACAGCAATTCCCAGCAGTGCCAGCGTCGCGATGATGGCTGCCCTTTTCATTGTTGGGCCGGTACATTAACCGGAAAAGTAGGTCTATTCAAGGGCTATGCAAACTAATGAGTTCGCAGTAAACTCTCGACCGCTCAAAATGTTGTCGGCGAATCCTCTGTGTCCTCTGTGGTGAAAACGTGTAAGGAGAATCACGAATGATTACGAAAAAACTTTCGTTGCTACTGCTAATTGTTTGCACCTTCCCGCTGGCTATTTCCGCACAGACACCGCGCCATCCGCTCAAGCTCGACGACCTGGCGCGCTTCCGCAACGTTAGCGATCCGCAGATCTCGCCCGAGGGCCAGTGGATCGCTTACACCGTTTCGATGATCGACACGAAGGAAGACAAGAGCAACACGCACATCTGGTTGGCGAGCTACGACGGCAAAAGCGATCGACAAATTACTTTCAGCAATGACAGTGAAGGATCGCCGCGTTGGAGCCCGGATGGAAAATATCTCGGGTTCACATCGTCGCGTTCATCCGGCAAGACCGGTGTACGCGGTAGTCAGATTTGGCTGCTCGATCGCAGCGGCGGCGAGGCTTACCAACTCACTGAATTCAAAGGCCGCTTGCAAGGTTACGAATGGTCGCCTGATTCGAAGCGCATCGCGGTGTTGATTGGCGATCCTGACCCTGACGCGCCCGATCCGAACGCCACACCGACGCCTGGTGTACCGCCGAAACCGCCCAAGCCGATCGTCATTGATCGCTACCGATACAAACAGGACGTGCAGGGCTATCTGCTCTCGGGCCGTCACACCTACATTTATCTTTACGACATCGCGACGAAGAAACTCGATCGACTGACGAAGAGCAAATGGGACGAGTCATCGATTTCATGGTCGCCGGATGGAACCAGGATCGCTTTCATGAGTAATCATGCCGACGATCCCGATCGCGATCCGGCGGCGCAGTTGTATGTCGCGCAAGCTCAACCGGGAGTGACTGAGAAACTCTTAACGACACCGGAGGACCGCGCGAGCCGCGCGCGTCCCGAATGGTCGCCCGACGGCACGCGCATCGTATTTATCGAAGGTGACGAGAAGAAGTACGGCGCTTACAACATGGAGCACCTCGCGTGGCTTCCGGCTGATGGCAGCTCCGCGCCGGCGCGGATCAAGGCGGTTGAAGATCTCGATCGCGGGGTGTCGGGTGTGCGATCTGCGGCGGATGGAAAGTCAGTGATCGCTACGGTGACTGACGACAGATCCGTTTATCCGGTGAGTATCACGCGCACGTCGGTGACGCGTCTGCTCGATTCCCCGGTGGTTGTTTCCAGTCTATCGATGGGCGGCGGTCGCACCGTTCTGCTCTCCGGCAACGACAAGAAGCCCACTGAGATCTACGTGATGGAAGGTAAGACATTGCGGCAGATAACTCACCAGAACGACGCTCTGATGAATGAACTTCAAATCGGCGAAACCGAGGAAGTCAGGTTCAAGAGCAAAGATGGAACGGAAGTGCATGGACTGCTGACTTACCCTGTCGGCTACGCGAAGGGAACGAAGGTTCCGCTGCTGCTGCGGATTCATGGCGGCCCCAACGGTCAGGATCAACATTCATTCAGTATCGAGCGGCAGGTCTTTGCCGCGAATGGTTATGCGGTGTTGGCGGTGAATTATCGTGGCAGCTCAGGCCGCGGCCAAAACTTCTCGCGATCGATTTTCGCGGATTGGGGTCATTACGAAGTCGAGGATCTATTGGCCGGCGTCGATCACGTGATTGCGTTGGGCGTCGCCGATCCTGATCGTTTGGGCGTCGGCGGTTGGAGTTACGGGGGAATTCTCACCGATTACATCATTGCCACCGACACGCGGTTCAAAGGCGCGACCAGCGGCGCCGGCACAGCCTTCACCGTCGCGTTCTACGGCACCGATCAGTACATCATTCAATACGATTACGAGATTGGTCCGCCTTGGAACCCGAAAGCGTGGGAAACTTACGTCAAGATTTCATATCCGTTCCTGCATGCCGATCGTATCAAGACGCCGACGCTTTTCCTGGGCGGCGAGCGCGACTTCAACGTGCCTGTCCAGGGCGGACAACAAATGTATCAGGCACTGAGAAGTTTAGGCGTCGAAACTCAACTCGTGATTTATCCCAACGAGTTCCACGGCATTACGCGGCCGAGCTACGTGCGAGATCGCTACGAGCGCTATCTCGGCTGGTACGACAAGTATGTGAAGAAGGCCCAAGCACCGAAGAGAAACGTCGCGGAAACGGGAGCAAGATAGAGACAGATAGGTTCAACGTTGCCGAGCCCAGCTCCGGAGTTCGAAGTAGTTTGAGTTCCTCGGTGATTGAGGCAAAGGGAGTACTTTTAACCGCCGATAAAACTCATCGACCTTGAAGGCGCCACGAAGTCGGGATCATTGATGAAATGCCGCGGCTCTTTCTTCATCACCACGCCTGAGATGAAGTCGATGATTTCCGATCGGGATGCGCCATCGCGCAACACGTCGCGCAAAGAGTGTTCGACGGTTGAGAAGAGGCAAGTGCGGATTTGACCGTCAGCCGTCAGGCGAATACGCGAGCATGCGCCACAGAAGGGCTCAGTCACTGGAGCGATGATTCCGATCTCTCCCGGCGCGCCGTCGGCAAACCGATAACGCGAAGCGGTGCTCGACCCACGAAACTCGTCAATCGGTTCCAGGGGAAACTTCTCTTCAATTCGGTTGCGAATCTCGCGCCCTGACACAACGTCTTCACGCGACCAGTCGTGGCCTGAATCGAGCGGCATGAACTCGATGAATCGCATCAGCACATCGTGTTGACGCGCGAATTCTGCAAAGTCGGCCACCTCGTCTTCATTGTGACCGCGGACAATCACGGCGTTTATCTTGATCGGCTGAAGACCGGCATCCTTCGCAGCCTGAATCCCTTCCATTACTCGATCCAAAACATCGACGCCGGTCATTTGCTTGAACACATCACGTTTCAGACTGTCCAGACTGATTGTGATGCGATCTAAACCGGCTTCTTTCAAGCTCTGTGCGCGATGCGGCAGGAAATAACCGTTGGTCGTGAGCGCCAGATCGCGCAGGCCGCGATCCTTAAATTGTGCCAACTTGAAAATGATCTGCTCGATGTCGCGGCGCATCATCGGCTCGCCGCCGGTGAGACGAATCTTCTGAATCCCAAGCTCAACAAAGATGTCGCATGCGTACTCGATCTCTTCGTACGACAGCATCTGCTCTTTCGGAGCAATCGGGGGCTCACCATGCGGCAAGCAATAAAAGCAGCGGAAGTTGCAGCGGTCCGTAAGCGACACTCGCAAATCGCGAATCGCACGGTTATAAGAATCTCTGAGAACGCCTGTCACTACGGGGCAATGATAAGCCGTGCAAGGTGGGAGTTCAAAGAGGCTCAGGATTCTTGCCGGCCGCTGATCATGGAAAGCCCAACTCGCCTTTCGATTCGCTATTCCAGACGAGTCTGCCGCCGAGTTCATCGTTCAAGTGATTGAGGTTCGCGCCCAGCAGAATCATTGCCGTTTTCAAAGCCTGAATCGAGTCATGGCCATTTCCAAAGTGGGTTTCCTGGCTTCCGATGCCGATGATTTGATATGGACATTCGTAACCTGACAAATCCGTCAACGGTTGAGGTTTGCCAATGAAGACGCTGACGGGCCGCTTGTTTCCGTTTTCATCGATGATGTGAAGCATTCGCGATGCGATGATTTCGCCAATACTGTCAAACGCCATGTAACCCTCCCCCACTTGCGCTTTTCGAAAAGAAGAAACGCCGGCCACCCTTGACGGGCCGCCGACGCTGTGTGGGAGGTGATTGTAGTTCAGTTGCCCCGCTTGCGCGTTCGCACGATCCAAGCTGGCGCAGGTGCTTTGCTTTCACCGAAATCGATCCAGCCCGACAGCCGAGTGACAACCATTGGCGCTTGATCGGAACTGCTCGCAGCAGAAGGCGAAACCTTGCGTGTCATATCCTGTCGTGAACTTGTCGTAAAGTTTGTCATGTCGTGATCCTTTCTGCTTAGGTCGTCCGTTTCGCCCACCGGCTAACGCAGGCGGTACTGACTATTAGTTCACACTCATCAAACCTGCACTGGCGGTGAAGCCGACGCCGAAGCCGACTACCATCGCCGGGCCGGCCCACTCTTTCTTGCCGGCCAACATGAAACCGGTCGAAGCGCTTGACAGATTTCCAAAGTTCTCAAGCACGTCGTACGACTTGTGCACTTTCATTGAATCGGTGTCGAGGTGCAGTTGCGAGCAGACACCGTCCAGAATTTTCTTGCTGCCCGTGTGAATCAGGCAGTCGTCAACCTGGCTCAAATCAGATACCGGTGATTGCGGATTGTGAAGCACATCGTTGACGGTCGTCACCGCGTAATGCGCGCCACGTTGCGGGACTGCCGGGCGCATGAAGTATTGCGGCTTTCCATTCAATGCCGGATGCGAACTGTTGCTAATCATCGTCAGCAAGTTCACATCGTCGGGCGAGTCGTTTGTCAGATGGCAAATCGGTCCGAAGGTTGGTTTGCCTGACTGGTCCGCGCCCAGCAACAAGGCTACCGCGCCGTCCCCGAACAACATCGACTGAATCGCCAAAGTCGTTTCCGTTCGCTCGTTCTCGAATCCAGCGTCATCCAGTTTGCCATTCTTCCTCATGCGCGCGACTTCGCGGAAACCGTAATACTCGTCGCGCAGCAGCGGCGCGACGTAAGGGGTGTGCGCTTCAGACATCAGCACGATTGCCATCTTTCCGGGATTCGCGGTGAGATACCATTGCGCGACTTCGACGGACTTCAGCATCACTGAGCAGCCTTGCGATTGCATGCTGACCGTCGACAGCGAGCGCGGCAACAAACCATGAGTGCGCCCCATCACTTCGGAAGCCAGACAGGGCAGCATCTGGTCGGGCGTGTTGGTTGCGGCAATCAGCAGACCGATCTGCGAAGGGTCGCCGCCCCATTCTTCGATGCACCGGCGCGTGGCGTCCACGCCAAGTTGGGTCGTTGAGCTGGTTTGATTCATCGGAGCGCCCGTCAAAAAGTCAGCGTAGTTGTCCATCGTCGAATAACGATTGTCGACGCCAAGAGAACAGATGGAGTTAATGAGTTCAGGTGATAACTTGTGCATCATCGAAGCAACAAGTTCCGTGGTGCTGAATCGGTTCTGTGGGGTTGCGGTGCTTGCTTGAACCAGGCTAATCATTGTCTGTCTCCTCGTATCGAACTCTCTCTGAGAACCCTGAATAGCCTTTTCCCTTAACAATACGCGTGCCAGGGATGAACAATTGATCGCAGGCACAGTTAAGCCCAATTATTTGTCGAGTTAGAACAAATGTCGTAGTGCCAGTGGAACCCGGTTAAATCCGACGAAGGTGGTTACCGAATATGCAGATGTCGCTGCGATGCGAAAAGGAGACTAACTGATGATTTCCCATGAAGCGCTGTTTGCTGAGGAATTTGAACGAAAGAGCTGCGGAAAAACCGTTGAGAGGATGGTTATTTAGTCTAATTGTGAAAGCCGACAACTAGGTACACACTGTTCATCTAGTATCCGCCGCATTCGCTGCATTTTGGCCCGCTAACGCACGATTGATCGCTTCGCGCAAACGGTCGCCGCTGTGGGAAGGTGAGTAGCCTGTCCATTGGTTGATGACGTGTCCGTCGGCGCCAATGACGAACGTCTGGGGAATCGAATTACGGCCGTTCATCAACATGCGAGCGGTCTCTCGATCCGCCCAGCCAATGCGGAACCCGAAGTGGAAGTCGCGCGCAAACTTCTGCACACGATCGCGCGCGGCGATCGGATCTTCCGTCGTGAGCGCAATGAACTCAACGTCTCGACCAGCGTATTCCTTCCGCACCTTTTCATAGTCAGGCACTTCACGACGGCAGGGTCCGCACCAAGTGGCCCACATATTCACGACGATTACTTTGCCGGCGAAGTCCGCAAGGCGAAATGTGCTGTCGTCGATTGACTGGAGTTTGTGATTGAGCAGGCTCTCAGGCAGAGTGCCTGGCGGTCCGAGCGGTGCAGCTTCAGGTTCAGATCGCAGCGTTTCCTGAACAGGTTCCGGCGGCGGCGGTGGTGGAGGTGGATTGTTGATCCTGCGTCCCGACTGCGCTGCTGCGTTTGCAGTGATGAACACGAGAACAAGGGTTTGGAGGAGTAACTTTCTCATAAAACTTCTTCCTTACTTCGCGGCCGGTAGACTCATACGGCCGATCGCGCCCTCGCCGATGCTGCCGAAATAGAGATTGCCCTTGTGCTCAACGACATTCGCGATCTCAGCGAAGCATTGCGGCGAAGGGTCCTGCAAATTCTGCACCACCTTGCCGTTTGAATCCAGCCCGAGAACGAACGCATAGCGCTTGATCGCAGGCTGGAGAAAATTGGGCAGGCGCATGACAGCTTTTCGCAAGAACGGATGTCGCAACAGGAAGTCGAGCGCCGCGTCGCGCCGATTTACGATCGCCACCCAAAACAGATCGCGGCCGTTCGATGAGATGCCGTCAGGAAATCCCGGCAGGTTATCGATGAAAGTCTCTGATTGCCCTTGCTTGTCGCCTTTCAGCCAAACACGCCGAATGCTGTATGTGCCCGTTTCGTTGACCAACAGGAAAGACTGGTCGGGACTAACGGCGACACCGTTCGCGAAATACAAATCACGAAGCACGGTGCGCGTTTGCTTTGTCTTCGGATCGTATGCGAGCAGACGGCCGTTGGGCCGGTGTTCGAGCAGGTCAGCTTTCAATTCCGTGAGCGGGTATTTGTAGGAAGCGTCTGTAAAGTAAATTGTCCCATCGGGCGCGATATCCAAATCATTCGTGCAGTGAAACTGAACGCCGTCAGCCTGGTTGCTTAGAGGCGTGATGCTCCCGTCCGGCGCAATCGAGCGCAAGCCATTCATTGCATCGGCAACAATCAAATTGCCGTTCTGATCGAATTTTAAGCCGAGCGGTCTTCCATAAGTATTCGAAAAAGGTTCCGGACGGGTGCCATCGGGCTGCAAACGAAAGATGTGCCCGTCATCGGTTCCCGTGTAGATTCGATCCTGGCTATCGATCGCCACGTCCTCCGGTGCAAAGCCGTTAACTGGCAGGCGCTGGATTTTTCCCAGTTCGTTGTTTTGCGCGTAAACGCCGGTGAGTTCGGGCATTGCCGGCGGATTCCAAGCTACAGGATCGATCGGAACCGGCCATAACAAAAGGTAGCCGACGATGCCGACGACAGCGGTGATCAAAATACGGAGGATAGCGCGTTTCATCTGTTACAGAACCGCAAGCGATAGCGAGCGGATGGAGCGCTCAACCTTAGTCTGTGACCCGCTTTTCTGCACCTATCTTTCGCCGCGCGCGATTTCTACTTTCGTTTCGAGTTGCACGACAAGCTTGCGAATACCAGGTTCGCCCATAGGCTCAATCCAGCGCAGTGCTTCGTCCAGGACACGACGTTGATGCTCCGGCCAGTTTGGTTCGCCGGCGACACTCCCGGGTTTTCCGTCGTAGTAACCGGCGCGCGGCGGACGCACACTTTCGATCACGTCACGGTCAACGGCCAGGGTCATTGTCGGAATTCCGGTCTGTTCAATTGCGCGCGCGACCAGCGCCACCGACTGATGACACAGACGCGACGCCGGAATCAGCAGCGCGGCCTGTACGTCGCAGCGACTTAGCCTTTCGAGCAGGTACGGAATCGTTTGCTGCACGAAACTACCGGCATCGGGAATGAAACCACAGTAACTCCAGAACACCGGGGCGACTTGGCCGATAATGCGATTGCTTTCAAATTCATGCAGACGCTGAAGCGGCACCTGAACATTGGCGTCCTGCTGAACAAAAGTCGGGTCATATCCCCGAGCTGAGAATCGCAAGTCACGTAAATCAATGTCGCTGGGAATCTCGCGCAACTCGAGATCGCCATCGGGCGCTGTCGCGTCAAATGGATCGGTGCCGTCAATGTAAGCGCCCGCGGAAACGATCAGCGCGAGATTCATCATCGTGATGGCGCGCCGCGCCGGCGTGAAGGGCGCGAGGGAATTATGGATGAAGGGATATCGGTCGACGTTTTCGGGGGAGCCTTGGACCTTGGATTTCCAAGCCTCGTACTGGCGCTGCCACTGCTCGATTTGTTCAATAATTTCCACGACTTCTGTAATCCGTTTCAATCGCCCGATGGCTTAGGCGGTTCTGACTGATTCGTGCGATTTGCGTTTAAGACGAACGCGATTAACGCGGCTACGATCGCGACAGCCATCATCGCGACAGAGTAGCGATGCAGATTATCAAACTGGAGACGACGCGGATCAGCCGGCGCGACTTGATCGATTGGTATCTGCATCGCTGCTCGCAGCGCCGCCATCCGCGCAGCTACAACCCAATGTCCGATGCCTGTCATGATAGCCATAATCGCGAGCGAAATCATCTCCGCGAACCGTCTTAACGTCGTGTGCGCACGCGTGGCGAAGAAGCTGATGACGAGCAGCAGCAGGCCGATTTCAAAGCCGCCCCGATTGATTATGGCGAGGAGTCGCGTAACGATCGTGCCGGCCAACGCATTGGCATTGGGCAACTCGGCCCCGCGCAGCACTGCGAAAAGGTTCGGCGCCACTGCGGCGCTGAAAAAGATTGCCGCACCGAGCCACAGGCCCAGCAACAAAAGACTAATCGTGTTCAGAAGCCTTTTCACATCAAACGCGTTCGGCGTCCGCCGCTGCGGTCAGCCGGATTACCGGTGGTTCGATTTGCGGCTGCTCAATCTCTCGCGGATCGGGCGCGCTGAGAAGCCACAACAGCGCGCGATCAAGTTGCGCCTGATAGTCTTCCAGATCAAGGGACATGAAGACGTTGCAACCCAGCCGCGCAAACTTTTCTTTCGCTGCCAGGTACATTTGCCGCGCCGCGCCGGGCCGTCCGATTTGCAGATGATGAAACGCGACGGCTGATTGAATCATCGCTTGCAGAAAAAGTTTTTCATCCGGCGCCACCGGCCCCATCCAGCGTTCCTCCCACGCATCATGCGCTGCGTGAAACTCACCGGCGTTGTACAGATCGATACCGGCCAGATACTCAACCGGATACGCGAGAATGTGCTCTTCAGAATACGCAGGCGCGCTGGCCGTCGGCATAGAGACATTGTAGCCGATGGACAGTCGAGCACAATGTATGACTCTCATCGTGCGAACAAAGGAATGACGACCGCACCGATTTCCGGCGCCGAAGAGTTCCTGGCAACTGGACCTCGCTTAGCGCGGGATTCGCGCGTCTTATTTTTTCGGAAAGTAGCCTTCGCGTGCGCGCACACGCAGGTCCGGATGCGTAGGAGATGAAACCTTGATGCGGCGAAACGCAGCCCCGCCGGATTTGTTGTCTGAATAGTATTGAAGCAGGTACTGGCTGCGAATCTCCGAAGCAATTCGCTGAAAGATGGCCGGCAAGTCTGCTTCGTTCGCCGGCACAAACGCGGCGCCGCCGGTAGCGGTGGCTAATTTTTCCATACCGGCTTGTGACCGCGCGATGCGCACGTTCAGGTGCATCGTGCGGCCGCTTGGATTGATTGAATAGAACGTGACTTCTCCCCGTTGCACTTCTTTGAGTACGTCTGACTGCGCCCGTTCGATAAACCGTACCTGGTTTTGAACGTCCGAAAACTGACTATTACCTCGGTTGTATAATTCGGCGATCCGAGCCGTGTCATCGCCATCCGAGAGAACGACGATCACCCGGCGCCTTCCCTGCGATGAATTGGCGTCAAGGTATTTCTCGGCCGCGACTACGGAATCGAAAAACGCGGTGTAGCCTTTCGCGGCTGTCAACGTCATGAGCTGTCGCGCGCTCACGTCGGCGTTGGCGAACGGCTGAATCAACCGAGGTGTTTGATCGATCGCGAACACGGTCGCTCGGTCTCCGGGCTTCATCACCTGCCGCAGGAAATCAGCGGCCGCTTTCTGCTCAAAACCAAAACGCGCTTCGACGCTGGCCGAAACATCGATGAGCAGCGCGATGTCGAGCGGCACCTGCTCTGGGTCGCCAAGCTGTGCGATTTGCTGCGACCGGCCGTCTTCTTCGATGCGAAAATCGCCTGGCGTCAATCCGAGGACGGGCTGGCCGTTCGCATCAGTCACTGAAACCGGCACAACGATCAAATTAGACGTGACGCGCACGACTTCCAACTCCTCGGGCGCGGGCGTCGGCGTCGGTTTCGGTTTGTAAATTGGGGCTGGTGGTGGCGGCGGGAGCTGCTTGATTCTCTGCGCGGCGATCGGCTCCGCGAGAAAAATTGCCGCACAGAAAAAGAAAGCCAGCGCTGAAATCAACGCCGGCTTAAGTTTGATAATACCAAGTTCCATCAACCAACCTTTCATGCCGCCAGTCACGACGTGTCGGGCTGCTGGCCTTCTTTAGACGCCGTGTGGCGGCACGATCGTTGGCAATGTACGAAAACTTGTTTAAGTTGTCTCTCTGAATACCGACACAATCCCGACAACTCGGGGTTGCGTTACAACTACTGTCCGCTGGTACCAGGTGTGCTCATCGTGGGCGCTGGCTGTGTTAGACCTTTGTTGACAAGGATCTTCACTTCAACGCGACGATTTTGGGCGCGACCGGTACGTGTTGTGTTGTCGGCAACAGGGTCCAGTTCGCCGAAGCCGTACGGTGTAACAATCCGGCGAAGCGGAATCTTGTGCTGCTCAACGAGATAAGTAATGACTGCATCGGCCCGACGCTGGCTCAATGCGCGATTGCGGGCCGTGCTGCCCGTTGCATCGGCATAGCCTGTCACCTCGAGTACGTACGCTTTCGAGTTCAAAGCCTTTGTGGCGATTGCATCCAGCTTTGACTTCGCGTCAGTGTTCAGCGCGGAACTGCCCACGCGGAAATTCACCGCGGCGGTTTCCTGCGGCACGTAATCATCAAGAGCCGAGATGCGCTCGTTCGTCGCATTCACTCCGGATATCGCGGCGTCGGCAGTTTCCTGCGCGGCTTTGGCGCCACCACGCGCGGCGTTTGAAATCGCCGCGAGCTCATCCAGCTGGCCGGAAAGCTTTTGCGCATTCTGCTCAACTTCGCTCAAACGACCTTCGGCAGCCGTGGCGCGCTCTTCCAGTGGATTTGCACGTGCTTCAACAGAGATCGCAGTGCGCAAATCGCTGTCATTGAATCGTATCTTCTCGGCCACTAATTCACCGTTGGATCCGCCACGACCTTCAACTTCAAGATTAAGTCCGCGCAAAATCTGCGTGGACGCGTAGTTTGTACCGCTGCGCAGAAAACCACCCTTGGTTTTCACAGACGTCCGGTCAGTCAGGCGCACGATCGTGTCGTTGCCGGTGAGATCGCGGACCGTGAACGTGTCGACGTCGCGTCGCACGACCACTCCTTTGATCTTCATCTTTTCGCCACTGGCGACTGAGCGGGCTCGGGTTTGATTGTTATCAGTTTGAGCAAGGGCCAATGGGGAAAGGGTAAGCGCGAGCGCGAATGCTAGCGCAATTGACCGAAACATTCTGAAACTTTTCATATTGGATAACTCCTTCAATTTTAGGTTAGGACGTCGCAACGGGCACGTCGGGTTTACGCGAATCAGATTAGCCGACTCGCGTTTTGCGTTGTCCGCTTCGTACTTGCAGACAGGATTTTCAAGAGGTTGACAACCAATGTCGCGTCAACTCGGCTGATAGTACTGCACAATGAATCGAAGTCAAGCGCGATCAGCAGCGAAAACGCACTTACCAAGAATTCATCATTCGTTCGCTATGCGATCGCAATACTGAGCTGAATTGTTGAGTTTTGAAATTGAAAGGCGGCGTCAGAATAAACGCCGCCGACGTTGTTTTCGCGTGGACCCTCAGATTGCGAACTGTGCAGCTTCCAGGTGCTCTTTGATGTAAGCGAGGAATCTCTCAGCGTCGGCGCCATCGATGATGCGATGATCGAAGCTGAGCGCGAAATAAGCCATGTGGCGAATAGCGATGTAGTCTTCACCGTCCGGCGTGGTCAGAACTTTTGCCCGCTTTTCAATTTTGCCCACACCAAGGATGGCGACCTGCGGCTGATTGATGATCGGCGTGCCGAACAATCCGCCGAAGACGCCGGGATTCGTGATCGTAAAGGTGCCCCCCGCAACTTCGTCCGGCTTCAATTGTTTAGTGCGCGCGCGATCGGCGAGGTCGTTGGCAGCGCGCGCCAAGCCTGAGATTGAAAGATCGTCAGCGCGCTTAATGACCGGCACGATTAGTCCCCAATCGAGCGCCACCGCCATGCCGAGGTTGATATCGCGCTTATAGATGATCTGATCGCCGCTGACCTGGGCGTTGAAAATCGGAAACTTTCGGATTGCGTCAGTGACCGCTTTGAAGATGAACGGCATGTAGGTGAGTTTTGTGCCGGTGCGTTCTTGAAACGCCTTGCGATTTTCGTCCCGCAGCTTCGCGACCTTCGTCATGTCGATCTCGTAAACCGTCGTAACATGCGCGGACGTGCGGCGCGAGAGCACCATGTGATCCGAGATCTTCTTGCGCATCACACTCATTTGCTCGACGCGATCGCCTTCAACAGGTTTGAGAACAGTGACTTGCTGCGTTCCGGGTGCGCCGATTGACGGCTGTTGTGGCATCGCCTGTGGCTGCCGCGTCGGTGTCGCGGCTGGTTGCTGCGGCGGCGCCGGCGCGCCCGATTCGATGAAGCTCAGAATGTCGTTCTTCGTTACCCGGCCGCTCATACCCGTGCCTTCGAGCTGGCCGATGTCGATGCCGTGCTCTTCGGCGATCTTGCGCACGAGCGGACTCGATTTGGTTCGCCGTAATTCTTCGGCAGTTGCGCCGTCATCTTGTGGCGCGACCGGCGCTTGTGCCCGCGGAGTTTTTTCTTCGCGGCGAACGAGCGGTTTCACTTCAGTCTTACCTGACGGCGCAGGCGGCGCGCCTCGTTCAGTTGTGGTAATGGTTGGTTTCGGTCGTTCGATTTGCGGCGGCGGAGTTGGTGCAGCAGCAGCTTCGGTAGACGACGGTTCTGCTGATGCGGGCACAGGAGTTTCCTGCTCTTTCGCCGCGGCGAATTCAGTCGCCGCTGGTTCTGCTGGCGCCGAAGGTTTCGCGCCGTCGCCGTCAAGCACCGCGACGACGGTGTTTACTTCAACTGTCTCGCCTTCTTTGTGTTTGATCTCGGTGAGCGTTCCTGCCGCCGGCGCGGGAATCTCAGCGTCAACCTTGTCAGTCGAAATTTCGAAGAGCGGCTCATCGCGTTCGACACGGTCGCCGACATTCTTCAGCCATTTCGTGATTGTTCCTTCCGCGATGGATTCACCCATCTGCGGCATTACCACTTCAGTCGCCATGATGTCTCCAGATTTCGATGTTACGCAGCCACGCCCGTCTGTCTCTCTTCCGCCGTCGTCGGATCAATAACTGTTTTGATCTCGGAGATCCTGTTCGCTGGGAAACCGCCCTGCTGAGCGTGCGCGCGAATCATGTCTTCGCTCGGCGCGATGTAAACGCAGTAGATCTTGTCAGGCGTTACGTAGCTCTCGACCCACTGAATCTGCGGACCAAGGTTCTGCAGCACGCTACAAGACTTCTGTGAAATTCCCTGCAACTCTTGCGGCGACAAATTACCGGCGCCCGGAATCTCTCGTTCAATCACGTATTTCGGCATGATCGTTTCCTCCTAATTACGAAAGTCTTTGACAGGATTTACAGGATTGACAAGATATCACTGCTGAATGAGCAAGGTGTTTCCCTCTTGTTAATCCTGTAAATCCTGTCTATTAATAAGCCGCGAGTTTGCGTGCTGCTTCCAGCACATCTTTCACTTGCGGCAAGTAATAATCTTCTAACGGTGGTGAATAGGGAACGGGCGTATCGATTGACGCGACGCGCACCACCGGCGCGTCGAGCCATTCAAAAGCTTCCTGCGAAATGATCGCGGAAATCTCTCCGCCTATGCCGCCCGTCAATGACGCTTCGTGCAGGATCAGCGCGCGGCCCGTTTTCTTTACGCTCGCGAGAATTGCTTCTTTGTCGAGCGGCGACAGTGTGCGCAGATCGATCACCTCGACGTCCCAGCCCTCTTTTTCCAACTCTTCCGCCGCATCCAGCGCCGTCAGCACTTGCGCGCCGAACGTAATAACCGAAACGTCGCGTCCCTCGCGCGCCGTGCGTGCACGGCCTATCTCGACGATGTAATCGTCTTCCGGAAGCTCTTCACGCAAGCGAGGAAGACGATAAAGTTTCTTGTGCTCGAAATAGAGCACCGGATCCGGATCGCGAATCGCAGCCTTGATCAATCCCTTCGCATCGTACGCTGTAGCAGGCTCGACAATTTTCAAACCAGCAGTGTTCAGAAAGAAAGATTCCGCGTTCAGCGAATGAAACGGACCCGACCGCACGCCTGAACCGCACGGCCCGCGAAAGACCGCCGGAATGTTCGCGCCCCAACGATAACGACACTTCGCCGCATAATTGGTCAACAAATCGAAGCCGCACGAGATGAAATCGATGAACTGGAACTCGGCGACCGGCTTCATCCCCATTAACGCCGCGCCGCAGGCCGCGCCGACGATGGCCGCTTCTGAGATTGGCGTATCGATCACGCGTTCTTTGCCAAAGTGATCGATGATGCCTTCGGTGACTTTGAACGCGCCGCCGTACACGCCGACGTCTTCACCGATCAAGAACACTGTCGGGTCGCGCTCCATCTCTTCCCAAAGGCCCTGGCGAATCGCTTCAACCATCGTAGCCTGACCGCCACGCGGCGGGCGCTCGAGCTTGCGTTCCTTTTTTAGGGCCGTGGACATTGTATTGATCAATCCTGCGAGGTCAGTACCGGGAGCGGTAGCGACCGGGTCGATTGTGACGATGTCACTTCTTCGGTCTGATGTCACCCGGTCGCTACCGCTCCCGGTACTGACATCATCTCGTCATGTTTCCAAAATCTTCGGCCTGTATGCCGGCGGCACAATTGAGTTGTCAAACACGCCGTAAACCGCACCTTCCGGTTCCGGCATCGGCGAGCTTTCCGCCCATTCGGAATCTTCGTCGATCTCGCGCATCACGCCGGCAGTAATCTCGTCCAGCTTTTCTCTCGTGGCAATTTTCTGATCCAGAAGAAATCGTTCGAACCGATCGATGGGATCGTTGTGTTTCTCCCACCACTCAATCTCGCCTTCGGGCACATAGCGCTGATCGTCGTGTTCGGCGTGGCCTTTGCGCCGATACGTCTTGGCTTCGATCAGAACGGCGCCGCGGCCTGAGCGCGCGTAGTCGACCGCCTGCTTTGTTACTTCGTAGCAGGCAATCACGTCGTTGCCGTCCACTATGTAACCAGGAATGCCAAATGCCGCGGCGCGCTCAGCGAGATTGCGCACCGCGGTTTGCATGTTCGTCGGTGTCGAGTAGGCGTAATGATTGTATTCAGCGATCACGATTAGCGGCAGGCGCTGCACCGCGGCGAAGTTCATCCCTTCATAAAATGCGCCGGTGCTGGCACCGCCGTCGCCGATGTAGGCAAGCCCGACGATATCCTTTTTCTGCATCCGAGCGCCCAGCAGAATTCCCGTCATCACCGGAATCATGTCGCCGAGATGTGAAATCGGCCCGATGAACCCACGGTCCATGTAGCCGAAATGTACGTTCAGATCTTTTCCACCCGAAGGTCCCCAAGCTTTCGCCATGTACTGAGCTAGGATTTCGCGCGGCCGAATTCCCTTGACGAAGACCGCGCCTAGATCGCGAATGATCGGCGTGATGAAATCATCAGACCGCAGCGCGTAAGCTGAACCAACCGCGGTTGCTTCCTGTCCCAACGATCGGTAAACGCCGCCGACAACCTTCGTTTGGCGATAGAGATTGACAATGCGTTCTTCTACGAGTCGCGTCAGTTTCAGATAACGATACAGCTCGAGCATCTGCGCTTTGGTTAGGGAAGACCTCGTTATGCAACTTAGTGGCTGCCCGTCAGCAACTTTGCGCGGCGCATACTTTGTGCTGATGCGCATTTGAAAAGCGGGACGACGATGACGCGGGCCACGCTTTTGATTTCCTTTTTTCGCTTCTGCCATTGCCTGGTCACCGCCGCGTAGTGGCGGTCTGAGTTTAGGCCGGCCTTTCAAGGCCGGTAGAACGTCGGCCATAATCCGAGTCGTCGCGTAGCGAGGGTTGAATTTTTTCCGAGCACTATCGCTCGGGTTTCATTCGTCGCTACGCGACGACGTTATCAATTCGCTTCCAAAACCCGGCCTTGAAAGGCCGGGCTAAACTCAATGGTCGCTGAACGCGACCGCAAACTATATATGAATCGCCATGCCCTCCACGTTTTCGGAAGCTTCCATCACCGCTTCGGACACCGTCGGGTGCGCGTGCATGGTGCGGCCGAGTTCTTCCGCGGTTGATTCAAGCTGCATCGCTACGCAAGCTTCCGCAATCAATTCCGTAGCGTGCGGGCCGATGATGTGCACGCCGAGAATCTCGTCGTACTTCTTTTCGCTGACGACTTTCACGAAGCCTTCTTCTTCGCCTAAGATGCGCGCCTTGCCCGAGGCGCTGAACGGAAACTTGCCGACCTTCACGTCATAACCAGCTTCCTTCGCTTTCGCTTCGGTCAGGCCAACTGAGGCAACCTCAGGATCGCAGTAAGTGCAGTTCGGAACGAGGCGCAGGTTAATTGGCCGCGGGTTTTTGCCGGCGAGATGCTCGACCGCCACGATGCCTTCCTTCGAAGCAAGGTGCGCGAGCAAAGGCGTCGGCACCACATCGCCGATCGCGTACACGCCCTTCTCCGCCGTCTGCTGGTATTCGTCTGTCTGAATGAAACCTTTTTCGATCTTGATCTTTGTCTTTTCCAACCCAAGGCCTTCCGTGAAGGGCATGCGGCCAACTGCCACCAGGAGCATCTCCGCTTCCAATCTCACATCCTCACCCTTTGAAGTTTTGCCGCTGACTACGACGCCTTTGTCCGTCTGCTCGAGTTTCTCCAGCTTCGTATCAACCTGCGATTTGATGCCGCGTTTGCGGAACGACTTGGCGAGTTCCGCCGAAACTTCTTCGTCTTCAAGCGGAACCAGACGCGGCAGCAGCTCAACGATTGTAGTATCGGCGCCGAAGCGCGAATAGACCGACGCGAATTCGACGCCCACTGCACCCGCGCCCATCACGATCAAGGACTTCGGGACTTCGGTCAGTTCCAGAATGTGATCGCTGTTCACGACATGCTTGCCGTCGGTTTCAAATCCAGGGATTGGCCGCACGACTGAGCCTGTCGCGATGATGATGTTCTTCGTCTGAATCGTTTGCTTGCTTCCATCTTCACCGGTGACTTCGACTTTGCCTGGCAGCGCGAGTTTTCCACTCCCCTTGAAAACCGTGCATTTGTTTTTCTTCATCAAGTACTCGATGCCCTTCGAGTTCTTCATCACGACTTTGTCTTTGCGCTTCTGCACGTCAGCGAAAGCGAGTTGAATCGCCGACGCCTGCACGCCAAAATCGGCGGCGTGCTGCATCTGTTCGTAAACGTGCGCGGACATCAGAAGTTGTTTCGTCGGGATGCAGCCGCGCAGCGTGCACGTGCCGCCGAGGCGCTTATCTTTTTCGACAATCGCGACTTTCAGGCCCAATTGTCCGGCGCGAATCGCCGCGACGTATCCGCCCGGCCCACTGCCAATTACCGTCACATCGAATTGTTCGTTAGCCAATTTGGAATCCTCAAATGAAAGTAATGAGTGATGAGTAATGAGTGATGAGCAAACTCACTCACCATCGCACACGTGAAAAACTTTCGTGTGTTGGAAAGTAGGCATTATAATCGCTCGCGCTTGATTGAGCCAATTAGCCTTTGGCTCCGTGGGAGCCGCATATTTATAGATCAAGATCTTCCAAACAATTCGAAGCTCCGTTAGGAGTGACATATCGCCCCTACGGGGCTGGAGAGTTTGTGGTCGCCCGTTACTATAAATATTTCGTC
>DASXTE010000273.1:0-24424 GCA_036505595.1 Pyrinomonadaceae bacterium | reverse complement strand
GGATTGCCGTATTCTTCTGCACAGCGCGTCGCGCAAATATTTTTGTCGAGCACGTGCAGATGCGCGGGCTGATCTTCATCGTGACCAACCGCGGCGTGATAAACGTCGGTGACCTTGTCGAAAGTTAATTGCTTGTCGAAGCGCAGATCTTTGTAACGTGGCGCGGACTCGCCGTTGTAACTGAACGACGACAGCTTGCGCATCGCTTCATGCCCGGGTTCCTGATGATCTCGATCGAAGATTCCCCAGGCGCGCCCGCCGGTGATGTATTGCAAGCCCGCGTTCGCCATTCCCAACCAGCGTCCGTGGCGGAAGCCCGCATGGAAGTTTCGATAGCGGCGCAGCTCCGGCGCAATCCAACTCTCTTTGACGCGAGCTTCAAACGGCTGCAACTTTGCCGCTGAGAAATCTTCGGCGAGCAATGCTTCGAAGATCGTTTCGGCCGCCAGCATTCCGCTTTTGATCGCCGAGTGAATTCCTTTCAAGCGCGCCGCATTGAGAAAGCCGGCGCTGTCGCCGACGATTAGCACGCCGTCGGAATACATGCGCGGCATCGCGTTCCATCCGCCGGCGGCGATTGCCTTGGCACCGTACCGAATCATCTTGCCGCCCTCGAGCAGCTTCGCGACGAACGGGTGCGTCTTGAACTTCTGGAATTCGGCGTGCGGATCAATTAGCGGGTCGCGGTAATCGAGCCCCGTCACATAGCCGATATTCAGGACGCGATTCTGCATGCCGTAGATCCACCCGCCGCCATACGTCCACTGATCGGAAGGGAAACCGAGCGTATGCGTCACGCAACCCGCCGGATAACGATCGTCAGGCAACTCCCAAAGCTCCTTGACGCCGAGACTGTAAACCTGCGGCTCGCGATCTTCGTCGAGGCCAAGTCGCCGAATTAACTTCTTCGTAAGCGAGCCGCGCACACCTTCGCCCAGGACAGTGACTTTCGCGAGTAAATCTACTCCGGGTTCGAAGTTCGCTTTCGGCTTTCCTTCTTTATCGATGCCTTTGTCGCCGGTGCGCACGCCGAGAACGCGATCGTTTTCGTCATACAACAGATCGGCGCCGGGAAACTCGGGAAAGATGTTTACGCCGGCCTCTTCACATTTTTCGCCGAGCCATCCTGTTAAGCGGTTCAGCGAAACGATGTAGTAACCATGATTGTTCAGCGGCGGCGGGTTGATCGGCGAGCGAATCGCGCGGTTCCTGGTCAAATAAAGAAACTGATCGTCTTTGACTGGCGATTCGAGCGGAGCGCCTTGTTCGACGAAATCGGGAATCAATTCGGCAAGCCCGCGCGGGTCCATCACTGCGCCCGACAGGATGTGTGCGCCGACGGACGCGCCCTTTTCGATGACTGCAATTTGAATCTCGCCGAGCGATTTGCCTTCGCGCGCGCCGCTCCCAACCGCTGCATTGTATTCAGCGATGAGGCGCGAGAGGTGCAAAGCACCGCTCAAATTCGCCGGGCCAGCGCCGACGAACACCACATCCATTTCTAAACTTTCACGTTCCATGAATCTATGCGGCAAGTTACCAACTTGCGATACGATCTAAAAATGAATGACCATTCAGTCGCGAATTATAGCAGACGCGCTGACTAGTCTTCGACCAGCGAAAGCCGTTGGAAACTTCTGCGGCCGTATTCCACTGGTGTAGACTGACAACAATCTTAGGTCTTGCGATTAGGAGTCGAACAAATGTTCCCCTGTAACCGAAAGCGAACGCTCTGGGTCGCCGCATTGATTTGTTCGTTCTTGATGTTCGGGTTGCGACAGACAGACGCCTGCGGTCCGTTTTTTACCGACGCGATATTTGTCTTCGAAAAGCACCCTGAGTTTCCGCTCGAGCGTTTTGCGCGTGGACAGCTTGGCGTATTGCAAACGACCTACGCGCGATCGTATCTGGTCGCCGCGTATCGAAATCTGATTGGCGAGAAATTGAGCGACACTGAAGTGAAGGCGCTCAACGAGCTGTGGGGTGCGCGCATAAATCTCAGTTGGGAGTCCAACGAAGACGATTGGATTAAGCAATGGAACGACGCGCGCGCGAAAGTGCCCGGAGTCGCCCCACCGCCGGAAATTCGCGCGTATCGCAATCGCGAGAAGCCGCACGATTACGAGGCGTACCTGAACTGTCAGGAGGACGCATTTGAAAATGCGGAAGCAACTCTAAACGAGAGAATCAAGCATTTCGGTGCGGAGAGCGCTGCGATCCGTGATTGGGTTGCGGCTCAGGATGCGGTGTTCAGCAACTGTGGCGGCGGACAGCACATTCCTGATCCAGCATCGGCGGAACAGGACGCGTTGATTAGAGCGGATCGGGCTTACCAGACTGCCGCGGCGAACTTCTACGCGACGCAATTTGATGAAGCCGCGAAGCAGTTCGACGCAATTGCGCGTGACGGTTCTTCGCCCTGGCGCGCGATCGCGCCTTATCTTGCCGCGCGAGCGCTGCTGCGAAAAGGAAGCCTTGCCGAAAAAGAAGAGCAGGGGAAGCCCTCGTTGGCAGAAGCAGAGACGAGATTGAAATCAATCGTCAAAGAAAAGGAGCTGGCGCGTTCCCATCATGCTGCCGGACGGTTGCTGAATCTCACGCGCCTGCGCTTGCATCCTGAAGAAACGATCAGCGAGTTGGCGCGGACGATCATCAGGAAGGACGTGGCAACCGATTTCAAGCAGAGCGTATGGGATTACACGGTGCTGCTCGACAAGTTCCTGGGCGATGACGACGAAGTGAAGAGCTCGTCCGTGCCCGACGCAATTAGAAGAGATGATCTGACGGACTGGATCGTGACTTTTCAAGATCAGTCGGAGGTGGCGACCAGTCACGCGCTGGACCAATGGCGAAAAAAGCAAACTTTGTCCTGGTTGGTGGCCGCAATCTCAAAGGCGAACGGGCAAGCTACGCAAGCGGACGACTTGTTGAATGCGGCAGCGCGAGTTGATCGCGCATCGCCGGCTTTTCCGTCGCTCATCTTTCACAGCGCGCGGTTGCTAACTGAGGCGAATCGATCAAATGAAGCACGCGCTTTGCTCGATCGCACCCTGGCCGGCGACCGAAGTAACTTGTCGCGATCCACTGTTAATCTGTTGACTCACGAAAGAATGATGCTGGCAAAGAATCTCGGAGAGTTCCTGAGCAGTGCGCAGCGTGAACCGGCCGGCTTTAGTGACAACAGCGACGGCCGCGAGATTCCGATGGACGAAAAAGAAGCCGCGGAGACAACCAGGGGCGCGAAGCTTTTTTTCGACACGGACGCGGCGAACGTCTTCAATAAGATGATGCCGGTCGGAATCCTTGGGGACGCGGCGCGCACCGACGTGCTGGCGGCAAATCTTCGCCGCGACGTCGCGCAGGCCGCGTTCATGCGAGCAGCCTTGTTGGGTCGCGGAGCCGCCGCCAATCAAGCGGCTACGGTTCTGGCCTCGGTCGATCCTGATTTGAAGGAGCTGTTGACGGCATATCAGCGGGCTACGACTCCCGACGCTCGCCGATTCGCCGCAGCTTTCCTGGCACTAAAGTATCCCGGCTTGCGGCCATACGTAACCGCAGGCGTAGGCCGGACGACGGCGCTCGCCGAAGTCGACAGTTATCGCGACAACTGGTGGTGCGCAGAGCCTCCTGGAATGTTCGGCGGCGCGCCGTCCGAGGGCGAAGACAGCGAAGGCGAGCCGAAGAAGCAGCAGACAGTTCCGCCCGAATTCTTGAGACCTTCACAAACTGAAGCAGCGAAAGAGCGGGCCGCATTACAAGCCCTCGGGACGGGCCCAAATTATCTTTGCAAGACAGTGATCGACTGGGCCACGAGGAATCCGATGGACAAGCGCGCGCCGGAAGCATTGCATCTCGCGGTGAAGTCAACTCGTTATGGTTGTACCGACAAAGACACGGGCCGATGGTCAAAGGCGGCATTCGACCTGCTTCATCGAAAGTACCCGAATACGTCCTGGGCGAGAGAAACCCCATATTGGTTCAAGGGATAAAGGCTTTGCGCTTTTGCGTCTTGGCGTGAAAACTGGTTCACGCAAAGACGCTAAGTCGCAAAGGACGCAGAGTTAATTACCGGTGACTGAACAAAAACACACCAACGCACTAATCAACGAGGCGAGTCCCTACCTGCTTCAGCACGCGCACAATCCCGTCAATTGGTATCCGTGGGGCGAAGAGGCTTTGGCGAAGGCGCGAGCCGAAGACAAACCAATCTTGTTAAGCATTGGCTACTCCGCCTGTCATTGGTGCCACGTGATGGAGCGCGAGTCGTTCGAGAACGAAGCGATCGCAAAACTGATGAACGAGAACTTCGTGAATATCAAAGTCGATCGCGAAGAGCGGCCGGACTTGGACCAGATTTATATGAATGCCGTTCAAATGATGACCGGGCACGGCGGCTGGCCAATGACTATGTTCCTGACACCCGACGGCGTTCCGTTTTACGGCGGCACGTACTTTCCTCCTGAAGATCGTTACAACATGCCGGGATTTCCGCGCGTGCTCATCAGCGTAGCCGACGCTTATCGCTCACAGCCGGATCAAGTGGCGCACACTTCCACGGCAATGCTCGGTGAATTGAGAAGAGTCGGTTTGGCGACGCCTTCGCGGGAAGTGTTAACGACTGATCTACTCGATTCATCGTATCGGCGAATTGTGGCCAATTACGATCGCGCCAACGGCGGTTTTGGCAACGCGCCTAAGTTTCCTCCGGCGATGACCCTTGAGTTTCTCATGCACATGCATTACCGCAACGGGTCTTCCGAATCGTTGGAAATGGTCGACGATACGTGTCGGAAGATGGCCGAAGGGGGGATGTATGACCAGCTTGGCGGCGGATTCCATCGATATTCAACCGACGCGCGTTGGCTGGTGCCACACTTCGAGAAGATGCTTTACGACAACGCCCTCCTGTCACGGGTCTATCTGCATCTTTATCAACTCACGAAGAGTGACTTTGCGCGACGTATCGCAGAAGAGACGCTTGATTACGTCATGCGCGAGATGACGGACGCGAGCGGAGGGTTTTATTCCACGCAGGATGCAGACTCGGAAGGCGAGGAAGGGAAGTTCTTTGTTTGGACAAAGGATGAAGTCGTCGATGCGCTCGGTAGCAGAGATGCTGAAGTATTCAGCGATTACTTTGATGCTACCGAAGAAGGCAACTTCGAAGGGCGGAACATTCTGCACGTCAACGCCACAATCGAAGACGTCGCAGCCCGGCATGACATTTCAACCGACGAGGCGCGCGCGATGATCGAATGCGGGCGCAAGATGCTGTTCGACATTCGTGAGTCTCGGATAAAACCGGCGCGTGACGAAAAGATTCTTACCGCGTGGAACGGCTTGATGCTGGCGAGCTTTGCGGAAGGCTCGGCGATCCTTGGTCGCGATGACTACCGGAACGTCGCAGAGGCAAACGCTGAGTTCCTGCTTGCGAATTTGTCTAGTGATGGCTTGCTGCTGCGCACCTACAAAGATGGCAAAGCGAAGCTGAACGCGTATCTCGAAGATTATGCGTGTCTAATCGAAGGGCTTATCTCGCTCTTTGAAGCGACTGGCACGATGAAGTGGCTGCAACATGCGGTAATGCTGAAGGGCAAGATGATTGAAGAGTTTTGGGATGACCAGGACGGCGCGTTCTTTTTCACCGGCAAGAGCCACGAGCAACTGATCGTTCGGTCGAAGGATTTCATGGACAACGCCACGCCGTCTGGAAACTCAGTCGCGGCGCTCACGCTCGAGAAGCTGGCTCTGCTCACCGGCAACGAAAGCTACAAGCGACACGCGACGACAATTCTCAGATTGTTAGCGGACCAGATTCGCCGTTATCCGTCAGCCTTCAGTTGGGCGCTGTGCGCTCTGGACTTCTATCTCTCGACGCCAAAAGAAATTGCGATTGTGGGACCTCAGCATGGTCCTGAGCTCGATGAATTTGCACGCGTCGCCTGGCAGACGTACCTGCCAAATCGTCTCATATGTTGTTGCACCGGCGATCCTCAGGAGGAGCAAACGCTCCTTCCGCTCCTGGAAGGTCGCCTTCCCGCGGAGAGGCCTCGGGCATACGTCTGCGAAGCCTACACTTGCCAAACACCGGCCGAAACACCCTCAGAACTGGCCGCACAGCTTTCGGACCGCTCCCGCCTAACCACCTCCTCAAACTAAAACATTGACGGAATCTGGGCGTTCCCGCTATTCTTCCAGTGGCCAACAGTGTTGGCATATGTCAGCTTGTGTAAGTCGACGGTTCCCCACGCTGCTGAGACCGAAATCCGACTGTCCTCGCGATTCCTGCACTTCGGGTGATTTGAATGTCCAAAATTGATTTCAAGAAGTGGGCAATGACGACCATGGTCGCGTCGGTCGGGATGGGGCTGTTCTTATTTGGCGCCTACTCGACGGTCAAGCTGCCTTTCCTCGGTTGGACCGGGCTCGGCCCCTTTCTGCTCCTGTTGGCAATAACGCTCGTCACCAGCCGATTCACGGTCCCGGTCACGCACGTTGACGGCGGGAGCCAAACGCATAAATCGGTCGCCGATGCCTTAATCTTTCTGGCCGTCATGATGTACACGCTGGCGCCGGCGTTCAATTTCGGACCAGCAATTCTCCTGGCAGCGGCGGTGGCCGTCGTATCCTCCTTCGACCTCAAAGACCGTTTGTCCTCACTGTTCGCGGTCAGCACTTCGATTACCGCCACGGTCCTGGCAGCCCTCGCTTACAAGCTGCTCGTACTCGTGTTGGTCGGTCATGGCGCCGCTGAAAATCCTAACGGCCTTTCGCTTGACCTGGTGTTGTTTCCGCTCTGTGTTTTCGGAATTATTCACTACGCATTAACCACGGCGGGTACCGTTGCATCCAGGGCGTTTTGCTCTGGCGCACGGGTCGACATCTCGCAGGAGAGTCTGATCTGGACCCTCATCACTCAGGTCGCGAATGTGACATCAGCGGCGATGTTCTATGCGGCCATTCATGGCGCCGGGATTCCCTTCGTGTTTGTTGGCCTACTGATTGCGGCGCTCGTCCACTTGCTCTACAGGTTTAATGAAAAGCGGGTCAGTGAAGTGACGCGCGCGCAAACCGAGAAGTTAAAGTACACCGAGGAAATCGCTGACCTGCACATGAACACGATCGAGTCGTTGGCGATCGCGATCGACGCGAAGGATCAAACGACTCACGGCCACGTGCGCCGCACCCAGATTTACGCGACTGAGATGGGCAAGCTTTTGAAGGTGAGCGAGTCAGAGTTGCGCGCGCTGTTCGCGGGCGCACTGCTGCATGACATCGGGAAGCTGGCTGTGCCGGAATACATACTCAACAAGCCGGGCAAGCTTACGGAATCGGAATTCGCCAAAATGAAGATCCATCCAACCGTCGGCGGCGACATTCTGAAGCGCGTTAACTTTCCTTATCCGGTCGAAGACATTGTCCGCTATCACCACGAGAAGTGGGACGGCAGTGGTTATCCAAGAGGACTGCGTGGCCACGAGATTCCGCTGGTGGCGCGAATAATCTCAGTCGTCGATTTTTATGATGCCACGCGCTGCGATCGTCCCTATCGCAAAGGTATGAAGCGAGAGGATTCGCTGGCGCTGCTACAAAAGATGTCGAACAGTTCGTTCGATCCGAAGGTCGTCAACTTGTTTACGAAACACGTCACAGAATTCGACCAGCTCATCGACGCCCAGGACATTCAAGAGCAGGTGCAGCCAGTGACAATCGACCGCTCGACGGCGCGGCCAGACGCTGGATTGGCGTCGGACATTCTCGGCTCGCCGGACGACAGCCTCGGTTTCCGGTCAATTACCGAAGCGCAACGCGAGGTGTTCGCGCTGCACGAAATCGCTCAGACGATCGGCTCGTCGTTGAATATGAACGATACGGTAACGTTAATCGCGAACAAGCTGCACGCCATCGTTCCGTTCGACACGTGCGTCATTTTTATCGTCGACGATCGACTGGGCAAGGCAGTAGCGATTCACGCCGTAGGCGATCACGTGGACCTCTTCAATCGGCGGCGCATCAACATCGGCGACGGAATCACCGGCTGGGTAATAGCAAATGCGCGCTCAATGTGTAATTCATCGCCGGAGTTAGACCTGGTTGGAATCTCGGATGACGTGGTCAAGAACTATCGCGGCGTGCTGGTGTCGCCATTGATTCGCGAGGATGGATCGTTCGGCGCAATTACGTTGTACTCGAAGGGCCGGACATCGTATACGACAGAGCACGTACGTCTGCTTGAGTCTGTAGCGCAGCACGCTGCGTCGGCGTTGAATAACGCCCTCACGTTCGAGCGAACGAAGGAAAGCGCCTTAACTGATCCGTTGACTGAACTGCCAAACGCCCGGGGTTTTTACATGATGCTCGAGCAGCGCCTGGCTGAATGTCAGCGCATGGGTCGCGAGTCGTTGGCGTTAATCAGCATGGACGTGGACGACTTCAAGAAGATTAACGATCAGTGGGGACATGCAATCGGCGACCGGCTGCTGGCAAGCGTTAGCCGCGTCATCAGAAAAGAATTGCGCCAGATGGACATCCTGTCGCGTTACGCGGGCGATGAGTTCGTCGCGATTATGCCGATGGCCTCGCAAACGATGGCCGAGGCAGCCGCGGAGCGAATCCGGAACGCCGTCGCAGAGCACAAGTTCTCAGTTCGGACTGGGAAGTCGGTAGACGTCGCGTTGAGCGCCGGCATCGCGTGTTTTCCCGACGATGGCGAGACGACGGAAGAGTTGCTCACCGCCGCCGCGCGAAACATGCAGAAGGACAAGCACGCGCGCAAAAATCTATTGAGCCTGGCGACTATGCCGACGCCCTCCCGAATGGATCAGTACACATAATCTCCGGTTCAGAAAATTTCGCGGAAATCTGAAGATCGTGCGCTCACTTGCCTGGATACAAGTGTCGCGTATAATCGTGTCTTACCTTCATAAGGGTGAGCACGGCCAGCAATTGCTGGCCGATTCGCGCTCAACGAGCACCGGCATAAATGAGCAGCCAGAGAACTCAGCGGCAGGAAAACGCGGAAGCGGCAGCCCGAACCGCCGCGGGTGTAATGGATGAACCCGCCCGGAAAGAGGCGTCAGACATTCTCAGCGAAGATCGCGACACGCTGCTGAAGATGTTCCATCAGATGCTGCTGATTCGCCGCTTCGAAGAGAAGTGCGCTGAGTCTTACAGCATGGGCAAGATTGGTGGTTTCTGCCATCTTTATATTGGGCAGGAAGCAGTGGCAGTCGGCGCCATCTCCGCACTTCGACCCGACGATTACGTCATTACCAGCTATCGCGAGCACGGGCAGGCGATCGCCAAAGGCATTTCGCCGCAAGCAGTAATGGCAGAGCTTTACGGAAAAGCCACCGGCTGCTCAAAGGGCAAAGGCGGATCGATGCACTTGTTCGACGCACGTGTAAACTTCATGGGTGGTCACGCGATCGTCGCCGGTCAAATCCCTCTGGCCACGGGCATTGCTTTCGCTTCGAAGTACCAAGAAACGGATCAAGTGACGGTGTGCTTCTTTGGCGAAGCGGCCGTCAACCAGGGCGCATTCCACGAATCGCTGAACATGGCGCAGCTTTGGCGGCTGCCCTGCATCTATCTTTGCGAAAACAACATGTACGGCATGGGCACGTCCGCCCAGCGCGCGATGTCGATGGACGACGTTGCGACCAAGGCTTGCGCATACGAAGTTGCGGCCGAGTTCGTCGATGGCATGGACGTCATCGCCATGCGGCGCGCGACGCAACGCGCGGTCGAGCGGGCTCGCGACCATTCATTGCCGACGCTGATCGAAGCGCGGACATATCGTTACATGGGACACTCGATGTCCGACCCCGGCAAATACCGAACGCGCGCTGAGATTGAGAAGTATCAGGAACGCGATCCTATCAAGCTGTTTCGCGCCAAGTTGGAAGATAACGATCTGTTGACGGAGGGTGACGTGAAGCAGTTCGAGGAGCAAGTTCGAGAGGAAGTCGACGGCGCCGTGAAGTTTGCCGACGAAAGTCCTGAGCCTACGCCGGAAGAATTGACGACGGACGTATACGCGAATCCGCTACGCTGAAGAATCGAAATGGCTGTAATCACGATGCGCGATGCTTTGAATGACGCCCTCCGCGAGGAGTTGACGCGCGACCCAGACGTGTTTTTGATGGGCGAAGAGGTCGCGGAGTATCAAGGCGCTTACAAAGTGACGCGCGGATTACTGGAAGAGTTCGGGGCGAAACGAGTGATCGACTCGCCGATTACTGAGCTTGGATTTGCCGGGCTGGGCGTGGGCGCTGCGATGGCGGGTCTGCGGCCCATCATCGAGTTCATGACGTTTAACTTCTCGTTTCTGGCGACAGATCAAATTATCAACTCGGCCGCCAAGATGCTTTACATGTCAGGTGGCCAATTCAAGATTCCCATCGTGTTTCGCGGGCCGGGCGGTTCGGCTTACCAGGTTTCGTCGCAGCACTCTCAGGCGCTGGAATCGTGGTATGCCTATTTTCCTGGATTGAAAGTGGTGATGCCCTCGACGCCCGCGGACGCCAAAGGACTTCTGAAGAGTGCGATTCGTGATGATGACCCGGTGATCTTCATCGAGCAGGAGCGCATGTATGGAATGAAGGGCGAAGTTCCTGAAGAGCAAGATTTCACTATTCCGTTGGGCGTCGCCGATGTGAAGCGCGAAGGGACGGACGCGACAATTATCGCGCGATCGCTGATGGTGCCGGCAGCATTGAAAGCGGCGGAAGAACTCCAGAAGGAAGGCATCAACTGTGAAGTCATCGACCCGCGGACGATTCGGCCGCTCGACATCGAGACAATTATTGAATCGGTAAAGAAGACGAATCGTGTTGTGATCGCGGAAGAGTCGCATCCATTCTGCGGAGTTGGCGGGGAAATCAGCGCGGAGATTCACGAACGAGCTTTCGATTATCTCGACGCGCCGGTCAAGCGCGTGTCCGGCGCCGACGTGCCCATGCCTTATGCGAAGAATCTCGAACAGCTTGCGATTCCCGACTTCCTGCAGATCGTGGCGGCGGTAAAGGAAGTCGCTTATGCCTAGTAAATCGTAAATGGTAAATCGTAAATAGCCGACCTTCTATTTACGATTCACGATTTACTATTCACGAATCATGGCTACCCAAGTCATCATGCCAAAGCTGTCGCCCACGATGGAAGAGGGGCAAGTTGCGCGTTGGCTGAAAAAAGAAGGCGACAAGGTGTCGATGGGCGAGCCGCTCGCTGAAATTGACACAGACAAAGCCACCATGGAAATGCAGGCGCTGTCCGCCGGCGTGCTGCTAAAGATACTGGTTAACGAAGGCGAAAGTGCGCCGCTTGGTGAACCAATCGCGATCGTCGGAGAGAAAGACGAAGACATCTCTAACCTGTTGGAAGGAAAGAAAGAAAGAGCGCCGAAAGCAGAAGAAGAGAAAGCGGAAGAAAAGCCGGAAGCTAAAGAAGAGCCGGAAGCTAAAGAAGAGCTAAAGGAAGCGAAGAAAGAAAAAGAAACTAAAGATGAGGAAGCTGCCGAACCAAAGAAGGCGGCGCCAGCGAAGGAAAAGGAAAACGAGAGAGATGAGATCAAGCCCGCCGTCGAATCCTCCGGAGATGGCCGCCGCCAATTAATCTCTCCGATTGCGGCGCGCATGGCTGCTGAAGGCGGAGTCGACTTGAGCGCAGTCCAGGGAACCGGCCCCGGCGGCAGAATCATCAAGCGCGACATCGAAGCCGCGATGAAAGAGGCGAAGCCCTCGCCTGCCGCCGCGCCAAAACTTCGTCCGATGGCGATGCCTAAAGCTCAACCGGGCGCGGTGTACGGACCGTCGGCTTATCGCGACGAGCCAATGAGCGAGATGCGCCGCACGATCGCCCGGCGGTTGGTGACTTCGCTCGGTCCGGTGCCTCACTTCTTTCTCACGACCGAAATCGAGATGGATCGCGCCGCGGACATGCGGCAGCAAATCAATGCGCTCTACCCGGATGCGAAAGTCAGCCTCAACGATGTCATTATCAAAGTCGTCGCCGCGGCGTTGATGCAGCATCCACAGGTCAACGCTTCTTTTCAGGACAAGACAGTTCGTCACTATGAGCACGCGGACATTGGTGTAGCCGTGGCGACTGAGAACGGCCTAATAACGCCGATCGTGCGCGCGGCTGACATGAAGTCGCTCATTGAGATCGCTGTGGAAGTGCGTGAGTTGGCCGGCCGCGCGCGAGAGAAAAAGTTGAAGCCGGAAGAATACATGGGCGCGACGTTCTCGATCAGCAACCTCGGCATGTTCGGCATCGACGAGTTCACTGCCGTCATTAATCCGCCGGAAGCCGCGATTCTGGCGATTGGCGCGATGACTCCCAAGCCTGTCGTTCGCGAGGGCGAAATTACAATCCGGCAGATGATGCGCGCGACGATGTCCTGCGATCACCGTGTAGTCGATGGCGCTGTCGGCGCGCAGTTCCTGCAAACGTTCAAAGAAATTCTCGAGAACCCGCTGTACTTGTTTCTCGGATAGTGAAGACGAGAATCAGATTTCTGAACTCGTCGAGATCGGGAGCCCTGCCCGATCTTTTTCGTTTTAGATTGAGAGTCTTGTGAAACAACCAGTGGGCAGAGGAACCCTGGCTCCTCACATTGCGCTGATCGCCGTTCAAGTGATGTTTGCCACTTGGCCGGTGCTCGGTAAGATTGCGCTGCGGACGCTCCCAAGCCTTAGCCTGGTTGGATTTCGCGTGTTGGGAGCGGCGATCGCGCTAGCTGCGCTTGGACTGGTCACGCGAAAACTTGGCCGCATTGCGCGAAAAGATTGGGCGTTATTGGTGGCGTCCAGCCTTCTAGGCGTGGTCCTGAACCAGTGGCTGTTCGTGAAGGGCTTGTCGCTGACGACCGCGGTTAATGCAACTCTGCTTGGCACAACGATTCCTGTTTTCACTCTGCTGGTGAGCATCCTGTTGGGCAATGACCGCGCCTCGGTGCGGCAGGTTATCGGGATATTACTCGCAGGCGCGGGAGTCGTTTACTTGATTGGGCCCGAGCGTGCCGACTTTTCGCACGGTTCGCGAGTGGGCGACTTGCTGATTATTACTAACTCGCTGTGTTACGGCACATACATCGCGATTTCAAAACGGCTCGTGAGCCGTTACAACGCGCTGACCGTCATTACCTGGATTTTTTTGGTTGGCTGCGTACCAGCGGCTCCCGTCGGCGCCGTGAGCCTCTCGCGAATATCGGTTGCCGCCGTGCCGGTGTCGGTTTGGGTCGCCGTCGCATACATCATCCTGTTCGCGACCGTTGTTTGCTATTACTTGAACTCATGGGCGCTTGCCCGCGTCGCACCGAGCACAGTTGCCGTTTACATTTATTTGCAGCCGCTTATTGCATTCTCGATCGCGCCACTCATACTCGGCGAAAAAGTGAGTTCGCGCGTAATCGTTGCGTCCCTGCTGGTGTTCGCGGGCGTAGCGGTCGTCACGATGCGAGGCCGCAGCCGGGCGATTGAAGAAGTGTCGGAACATCCGGAGGCGTTCGGTCACTGAAAAAGGGACTGGGCAGGCTCGCGAGGGAGAGTTCATCCCAAAGGTGATTCGCACACCCGGCATTTGCTCCGGCGGCGTGCGTTCAATGTATGACATGACCCGCACCGCACGTACATCGCCCGCGCGAACAAGTGCATGATGACGTAGCTGCCGCCGAGAATGGCGACAGCTAACAGAATATTCAGGAAAGTTTCTTTCAGTGTAAGTTAGTGTCGTGCACCGAAGATGTTAGTAACTCGCCTGTTGCTTCACGCAGCTCGCGACTTGCTTTCAAATTCTTCCTGTTTGTTTTCGAGCGAACGCTGGTATGCCTGCCCGCGTTCATAGCCGCGACGAAATGCCTCCAGTGCGCAACTGTCGGCGTACCTGCTCCGCAGACTGGCAATTGTATTCTCGTAAGACTTCGCGCGTCGATCAGGATGCAGCGCTGCTTCGAAGCCAAGCCGATAAGCTGCCTCGTCAACATTGAAGTTACCACCCTCGCTCGTGTAGTGCGCTTTCTCCGCGTCGCGCAAACCAATCCACCACTGCTCGCGCGCAGCATCGATCGATTCGGCACCGGCACGTTCTAGTTCAACGCGCGCTCTTTCGGCAACTTCGTCAGACTCTGCCAACGCAATGACAACTGAACGGCCCCGGCGAAGCGCATCTTCATACAAGTAGAGTTCGTCGCGTGGCAATCCATCGGCGAGATTCTCTTCGATTGCCGCTCCGGCTGCAGCACCCGCCGCCGCGCCGCCAATCCCAAACAGCGCCGCCGCGACTAGACCAATCGCCATGACTGGCCCAACCCCCGGCACCAACACGGTGGCCGCTACCATTCCGGCCTCTAAACCACCAGCTATGCCGAGCGCGCCGCCGACGGCTCCACCTACCGCTGTACCCATGCCGGGCTGTTCGGTTTCCGACGTACGAACCGTCGCTTCAATTTCGCTCTCAGGCGTGCGAGGCGACAACACGCTAATTCGCTTCTCATCGATGCCGAGCGAACGAAGCATCGCCGCGCCGCGCTTTGCATCCGCAAATGAATTGAAAATCCCGACAACTGTGTTCATTTGTCTGTCCTCCGCTCTCGTTTAATGCGCGCATTGTGCCAAGTATCAATGACGGCTCACCTCGGCATTATCGTCAATATTGTGCCAATTAGTTGCTTTTTTCGAACACCGAACGGCTGCCACGTGTCTAGTAACCGAACGCTGTGAATTTAGCCTCTCGCCGTGAGTTTCGTACGATTCGATTGAACGCGCAGCTACAGAATTGCCTTAGCACGCATTGCGAAGCGCAAGGCGTGAGCCACGCTCGCGAGGCCGCGGTCTTCAGTGATTTTCTTACCTTGAAAGCAGGAGGGACGATCCGGCCTGAACGGGAGTCTTAGCCTTCCTTTTCAGGAGTCGCTTCTTCGCCGACATTCTTGAAGTGAAATGGAACTCTGCCGCGAATTACCTCTTCGAGCGCGATGCGGGTGGGCTTGTGTTTCGTCTGGTCGATGTCGATGCGTGGGCGCGCTCCGCGTTGGAGTTGCTTGCTGCGCTTCGCGGCCAAAATAATCAAACGATATTTTGAGTCTATTTCGGGAGCTGCTTCTGTTACTTCATCAAGCTCTTCCGTGATTGTAGCCATTGTCATTAGTTTCTATGCTCCTCTAAAACTTTGATAAGGAATCTATGTAAGAGTTTCCTGCGCCAGCAAAATCCGCCAGCGCTTCACTCAACGCGCACTCCTGTCGCTCGCATCGGGCGCGCTCGGCGTGAATCACTGCCGCCAATTGCGCCGAGGCCCGGTTGATATCGTCGTTCAAGATCACGTATTGAAAATTCTTGTACTGCTTCACTTCAGCCGGCGCGCCCCGCAGTCTGCGTTCGAGGTCCGCCGCCGAATCAGTGCCTCGCGAAATCAATCTGTTGCGCAGCAACTCAAACGACGGCGGCAAAATGAAAACCGTGACTACGTCGGATACTAACCGGCGAATGCTTTCGGCGCCTTGCACATCGATTTCCAGGATGATGTCTCGGCCGGCATTGCGCTCGTGCTCGACCTGGCTGTGACTCGTGCCGTACAAGTGCCCGTAAACGTTCGCCCATTCAAGAAACTCGCCGCGCTCGATCATCTTTTCGAACGCGGGGCGCGTCACAAAAAAGTATTCCCGCCCATTTTGTTCGCCCGTGCGCGGCGCCCGCGTCGTGTACGACACGGAATAACTGACACCGGTCACGGTTTGCAGCACGCGGTCGATTAACGTTCCTTTACCGCCGCCCGACGGAGAGCTGACGACGATCAGCATTCCGCGGTTGCACTTTGGCTCGGGGGTGGTCGAGTTTGCCTGTGTCAGCTCATTCGACATTTTGCACTTGTTCGCGCAGTTTCTCAACCTCAGCCTTGATCGCTAACGCGGCTTCCTTGATTGAGATGTCAGTGGATTTCGAGAGTACTGTGTTAGCTTCTCGATTCAACTCCTGAAGCAGGAAATCGAGGCGCTTGCCGACTTCTTCTTCGGATTCAATTGTTTCGCGAAATTGCTCGACATGGCTCCTGAGACGCGCCAACTCTTCGGTGATGTCGCTGCGGTCGGCGAGATATGCGATTTCCTGTGAGAGCCGGCCCGGATCAAGCTCGATTGATTGGCCACCCCGCGAGGCCAGTTCAGTAATCCGCTTTTGCAGCCGCTGCTGATAAGCCTCAGTCAACCCCGTTGCTGATGCCTCAATCCTTGGGATCGTCTGGTGGATCTTCTGAAGACGAATGCGCATTTCGTTGGCCAGCGAAGCGCCTTCAATTTGCCGCATCTGTTCGAGGTGGTCGAGCGCCTTATCAATTGCGCTCTCGACTCCCGCGACCATCGCTTCAGTAAGCTCGTTTCGCGGCGAGGACAATGCGCCGGGCAGACGCGCAATCGCGCTTACGTCGATGTCGCCGGTGAGATTGAACTGTCGCTGGATTTCGCGCAGCGCGTCGACGTAAGCTGCAACCACTGCCTGGTTGATCTCGTACGTCGCGGCCTCTCCCGTGCGATCGAAACTGATATTCAAATCCACGCGCCCGCGCGATAGACGGGCGTTGACGCGTTTGCGAATGTCCATCTCCATCGATGTGAGTTCTTGCGGGGCGCGCAAATGAACGTCGAGGTATCGGTTGTTGACGGTCTTAATCTCAACGCCGACGACAAACCCTTCGCCGCTCGCGGAACCGCGACCGAACCCTGTCATTGACTTCATACGACCAGCTGTTCCTCTTCTTCATCTGCAAATTGCAGCTCGTACAGCCGCTGATACTGCCCACCGCGCGCGAGAAGCTCGGCATGCGTGCCTAGCTCAATAATGCGCCCGGCCTCCATCACCACAATAATGTCGGCGCGGCGCACGGTCGATAGTCGATGAGCAATCACGATTGTCGTCCGATCCCGAATTAAGTTTGCAATGGCCCGCTGTACTAATTGTTCGGATTCAGCATCCAGCGCCGACGTCGCTTCATCGAGTATCAGCACTGGAGCATCAATCAATACCGCGCGGGCAATCGCAAGTCTTTGCCGCTGGCCTCCCGACAAGAAGGTTCCTCGTTCGCCAATGATCGTGTCGTAGCCGCGCGGCAAGTCCATGATGAAGTCATGCGCGAAGGCGGTCTGGGCTGCGTCACGAAGCTGCTCGTCTGAGGCTTCGGGCCGGCCGTAGCTGATGTTGTATCGAACCGTGTCGTTGAACAGCACTGTTTCCTGGGTCACCAGTGCGATCTGCCGCCGCAAACTCTTCACGCGCGCATCACGGAGATCGACGCCATCCCACAGAACTGAACCTGAGGTCGGATCGTGAAAACGCGGCAGCAGCTTCGTCAGTGTCGATTTGCCGCCGCCCGATTCGCCTACCAGCGCGACCATTTTTCCGACGGGCACAGTGAGGCTGACATCCTGAAGTACCGCGCGTCCTTCATTTGCGTAGCCGAAATAAACGTGCCGGAATTCGATTTGCGCTTTCAGCGGCGTCAGGCTGACTGCATTCGGTTTTTCGGGAATCTCGGCGCTCTCGTCCATGACCTCCCAAACATGGTGCGCCGCCGCCAGCGCCTGCTCCATTGAATTCTGAAGACGCGAAAGCTTGCGCATCGGATCGTAGCTGCGGAAAAGAAAGAAAAGGAATGCGAGAAACTGCGCCGCGTTCATGCGCCCCAGTCGAATCTCGCGTTCGCCGAAGAAGAGCAACACGGCCACGAACAGCACGCCGATGAACTCGATAATCGGTGGCGACATGCCGGCGATGCTCGCCGAACGAAGGTGTGCCCGGCGAATACGTTCGGCCACACGCGCAAAGCGTTCGCGCTCCCGGGGCTCGGCTTGATACGCCTTGACGATAGCCTGGTTCGCGAGTGCTTCCTGTGCGGCATCGGTGAGGTGCTTGCTGCCTTCAAAAGATTCCCGCGCCAACTTTCGCAGCGACGTTCCAAACTTAATAGTTAGCCAGGCGATCGGCGGCGCGATCAAAAGCGAGCCGAGAGTGAGCCTCCAATTGTAGTAAAACGAAGCGATGAGAAAGGCGATCAAAGTGAAGCCTTCGCGCAACAGGTCGCGCAGAGTGTGCGTGACGGCGGTCTCGATCGCCGCGGCGCTCGAAATCAAGCGCGACACCAAGTAATTTGTTCGATGGCGCTCGAAGAATGCGGCCGACTGTGCCAGGACATGGGAATATAGATCCTCACGCAGCCTCAGGATGGATGACTGACCGATGAATGCCATCAGATAGGTTGAAAGGTAATCTGCGATACCCTTAAAGAGCGTGAAGCCAATTAAGAGCAGTGCGATGGTCCGCCACGCGGCCAAGCCTGATAACGGAATCAGCTTTTGCAAGCCGAAGAGCGTGGGTGTGCGTTGCCCATCGCGCGCAAAAGCTTGATTAAAAATCGGAACGATGAGTGCGCCAATCGCGATTTCCAGAACGCTCACCACGACCATGGCGACGGTCGCAATCGCGAACGTCCCGGCGTGAGGGAGCAGGTACTTTAACAGCCGCCGGAGATCACGCATTGAAATCGAGGTTCGATTCTGCTGACAGGAAAACGGCCCAGGAAACGAAAACAAATTGCAAACACGAATATACTGAGCGAAAACGTTTGACGCAAGGGCATCGCCCTGTTCATACTAAGGCGAAACCCCTGAAGCTACAGCAGATTAGCAGTTGGCGCTCTGACAATGTCCTGAGCAGCGTGAGGAAAATTGCCGTGGATCCCGAACCAGCACAACGCCAAAGAAAACTGATGATTGTCGACGACGACGCCGAGATGCGCACACTTCTCGCGGAGTACTTTCGCCGGCTTGGGTTCGAAGTTGCGGAAAAAGAGAGCGGACCTGCTGCGTTGCAGACGGTGACGAATGACCACTTCGATTGTTTCATTCTCGATGTGGCAATGCCGGAAATGTCCGGCATCGATCTCTTGAAGAAGCTGCGCGATCGCGGGATTACCACGCCCGCGCTGTTTCTCACTGCTCACGATCTGTTGGATGACAAGGTTGCAGGCTTCGAAGCCGGCGCCGACGATTATCTCGCCAAACCTTTCAGTCCGCGCGAGCTTGAGTATCGGATCGAAGCGCTGTTGCGGCGTGGGCAACTTGCGCCGGAGACGACGGGCGAGGGCGATCGTATGGAGATCGGCGATCTGGTGGTCGACAAGCGACGACATGAAGTTTCGCGCGGCGGACGACGAATCGATCTGACGCCACTTGAGTTTCAAATTCTGGAATTGCTGGCGTCCGAGCCCGGCCGTGCCTGGTCGCGCAACGATTTGCTCGATCGCGTCTGGAGTACTGAATACGAAGGCTACCAGCGGAACATCGATCCGCACATCAATCGCCTGCGAAAGAAGCTCGAGAATGATCCGAAGAACCCACACTACGTGCTAACAGTGCGCGGTGTCGGCTACAAACTCAACGAGAACCCCTAAACAAAATCACTCGCGCGCGCCTTCAGTCAGCCCGCAACGAGGGGAACCAGCTCACATTCGTCGTTTAGTAATTAGTGAGATGATCTGCGCAAGCCACATCCGCCTCTTGATGTTGGGCCTCGCGGTGATTTTGTGCGGCGGCGCGGCTCCTGCCCAGGTTGGGAGTTCGACAAACGCAAATACGCCAACCGTTCAAACGAACTCGCAAATGACTGTGGTCACCGTTCGATGGGGCGCGCGGCCGGGCGTATCACGCTACCGTCTGCAATTGGCGAATGACGCGGATTTCACCGACATCGTCTTCGATCGAATCGTCTACGGACTTGAGTATCGGGTAGCGGATCTGGCCCCGGGCCGCAAATACTTTTGGCGCGTTGCCTCGCTGGATGGCCGGCTGGGCGCGTTTTCATCGGCCGGTGTGATTGAAGTGGCCCCGAGCATTGCGCCCGCCCCCACGCCTTCGCAACCCCCTACAAGTCCCACGATCAGGAATCAGCCTTCGGCTGTTGCGACGCAACGCGGTTGGTACGCGGCGATTCCGAACATTTCGAGACCCATTCTCGCCCACTTGCGATCGCCCACAAGTCTTGAGATTGTCGCAATGACTAGCGACGGTCGCGTGATCGCGCTGGACTCATCGAATGGTGTCGTGTTGTGGATCCATCGATGGGACGCACTGAAAACGGGAACAACGTTGCTGCCGCTAACGATCCGTACCCGCAGCGGCGTCGACAATGTTTTAGTTTTTGCCGGGACTGTCGGCTCTCTCCTCGAAGGCAAAACCGGGCGCGAGCTATGGCGCACACAGATTTCGGGCGGCGCATCGACAGCGGTTGTAGCCGGCGCGAAGGTCTTTGTTATCGATAACTCGCTCGCGAAACTGTTCGTAATCGACGGCAACGCCGGCAAGCTGCTTTCGGAGGTGCGCCTGCCACGCCGAGCAGTTGGCGCACCGGTTGTAAATGATCGTTTGTCCCCGCGCACCGTCATGGTTGCGCTTGAGGATGGACGACTCCAGATTTTTGACGACGGCGGCAAATTGATTAGGGCCGGAGATGCAGCCGGCATCGCCATGACCGCTCCGTTGATTGTGAGAACACTGCGGGGCGAGCTCGTGTTGGTCGGAACGCGAAACGGCTTGACGGCTCTCAATGCTGACGACCTGCGCCCACTGGGTCGGGTGACGCTCAAAGATGACTCGCCGCGAGGATCATTGTTCGCACAGGATCTCGACGCTGACGGAACGCCGGAAGTCGTAATGTTCACAGAGCGTGGCCGCGTTGTCGTCGTCAAATCCGACGAAGGCAAGATTGTCTGGGAAGGCGATGCGAAACGCGCTGAGGCGGCTGCCTTCGCGGACATCAACGGCGACCATGTTCTCGATCTTCTGATGGCAGGAAGAGAAGGCTTTGCATTTGCGCTTTCAGGCCGCGACGGAACGATGATCTGGAAGGATGAGCCACCGGCAGGACTCGTTACGAATCATGCACCCGCCGCGACGCAACGCTCGGCGCTGGTGGTTTCTTCACAGTCAGGTGTGTTATTCATTTCAACCGATCCGGCGCGAAACGGCCTGCGAGCGCTTGAGTTTCCGAAGGGCATCGCGCCGCGGAATTGAAGCGGGGCAAAGCCGTTGATCCTGGATAATTCTGACAATGCTCTGGTACATAGGTTCAGCTTTTCTCGCCATTTGGGCGATTGAAAAGTTTCTGCTTCACAAAGGCGGCTTCATTCACACGCTGCTGCTGGCCGCCATCGGCTGCTTCGCGGTCCAGTTTGTCCAACGCCAAAGAACGCGCGATTACGAGCGTTCGCTTCGCCGCTGACGCGCAACGCCTTGCGCAATATTTAATCCATCGGCAACAATTGAGTTCGGGCTGCGCATCGATGAGGTGTAGAACGGGCTGGGGCCTGTTCCTGGTCCGATAGCAAATTCTGAACGGGCTAGCACCCTGTTCTTCATCTTTGAGGCTTAAATGAAAATAGCTCGCCTGACGAAATCGCCTATCGCGCCGCTGTTCCTGGCTATTACATTCTTCGCGACGGCGGCACTCGCGCAGAACGATTCACGCCGCACCACAATCGCGATTACTTACCCGTTGAACCAAACGATTGAAGTGCCGTTTCGCGGAACCACGCGCCTGCCACGTTTGAAGGGCGATGCGAAGGTGCGGAGACAGGGTCGTCGTGGTACTCGCGTCGAACTGAACATCGACAATCTGCCGCGCGCGTATGAGCTCGGCAGCGTCTACACCACGTTCGTTTTGTGGGCCATCTCGCCCGATGGCCATGTTGACAACCTGGGCGAAATCAAGCGGAGCGGCAGCATGGTGGTTGATTCGAAGATTGACGTCACCACGCCGCTGCAAAGCTTTGCGCTCATCGCGACCGCAGAACCGCATTTTCTCGTGCATGTGCCCAGCCGCATGGTTGTGCTTGAGAATTTGAAGCCGGCAATACCGCGCGACGCCGAGATTGCCACCGTGCCGGTGCAGTACATCGGAAACACAAGCGATTACTTTCGCGACACCGCCGTGCCCACCATTGCCGAGTCCGATTATCGAGACATTCCGAACGCCCTGCTGGGAGCGCGTCAGGCGGTGAATCTGGCGCGTTACGCCGGCGCTGAACGAGATGCGCCGAATGAATTGCGCGCCGCGACTGCGGATCTTGCTCAAGCTGAAGGCGCGTGGCGCATGCGGTCACCAGCAAATGACGTTGACATTCTGGCGCGCGAAGCCATCAGCAGCGCAGTCAAGGCTGAGGACATGGCCATTGCTCGCCGCGCGGCTCGCGAACGACGCGAAGAGCTCGAGCGCCGCGATTTGGCAGTGCGCGCCGCAGAAGAAGATGCGGCCAACGCAAATCAGGAGATTACGCGGCTCAAAGGTGAGCTCGCCAACGAGCAACACGCGCGCGAATTGGCTGAGCGTGATGCATTGAACGCGCAGGAACAGTTGCGCGATGCGCGAACCGAAATCGCACGGCTGCGAGATGAGCTGCAATCCGTGCGCGCGGAAGGCGAAGACGCCAAACTCAAGCTGGCGCGAATCGAAGGCGAGCGCCAGGCAGAGGAAGCCCGGCGCGCCGCAGAAGCGCGCGCGGCGCAGCAGCAAGCAGCGGCGAATGCGCTCCGTCAGTCACTCGGCCGCTTCGGCACGGTGCGCGACAACAACGGCGGCATCACGCTTCTTCTGACTGAATCGATTTGGGCGAATCCGCGAACCAGCAATCTGACAGCGGCGGCAGCGGCGAAACTTGATCAACTCGGCGCGTTACTCGCCAACAATCCTGATTATCAAATCTCAATCGATGCTTTCACTGACAATGTCGGAAAGGTAGACGTTCTGCAACAACTCACCGACGACCGCGCTCGTGTCCTGTCTGAGAAGCTGGCCGCGGCCGGTGTCGACGTCACGCGCATTCAGACAAACGGCATGGGTTCACAGAATCCCGTGGTGCCGAACACAACGCTAGCCGGGCGCGCGAAGAACCGTCGCACAGAACTTACGCTCACGTGGGCTGGACGGTAGCAGGCGGCTCAAATACTCTGACGAACCATCCGCGAATCCTTTGACATCCTTGCCATCGGATGCATAATCCTTTGCCGCAAGACCCAAGCTCGCTCGATTTTGCCTTTTAGCCCGAGCCTGCACATCTCGCATAGGAGAAGACGAACAATGACAAAGTGCGTTTTTGCCTGCTTGAAGAGGCATCTGGGACTTCTTGCGGCTTCCATCGTTATGGGTGCGATTTTGGCGATCGGCTTCGCGTTCGTGGTGGCGGTGGCGTTCACTGGAGGAATCGCCGCCCTGGCCGCGTTAGCAGGCGCAATCGGTGGGGCCGCAGTGACTATCCATTCCTGCGTTGTCGAGTGCAAGGGTAGGTAGTCGACGGCCCACTTTACTCAACCTCGCATACAGAGGGCGTGGACACGCGAGCGCTGAATAGCCGCAGTCTGACGAAGAGATGGCGGTCAGTTCAGTGGTGGCCTTCCCCTGCAAACCAAAGCTTCGCTCTCTCCAAAGCAAGTAGTATTCTCACTGCGATAGCAGATGAGGGCCATGTCGCTTCTCGAAACCCTTCAACTGATCGGTTACAGCCTGGGCGCGGTTTTGCCGCTGTGGCTGGCGTACGTTCTTCTGCGCCAGCGCGTTGGCCTGGTGACGGTTGAGCGGCTGCTGCTGGCGTTGGCGGCATGCATGGTTGGGTGGCACGGCGGGAACCTGATCGTGACGCTGCGCAGCTTGCTCGGTTTGCCCCACGCCGAATGGATGGTGCCGCTGCGCATAGCCAACACGTTTGCCCTCATCAGTATCACGTTGTGCTATTCGTTGCTGCTGCACGTTCACTTACACTTGTGGGCTGGCTCGCACAATCGGGGGCTGAATCGAACTGAACGAATTCGCGCCTTCCTGTCTTACGTTCCGTGTGTGTTTCTGGTGGTGGCAATCCCGCGCATTTGGTCGGGGCCGTACCAGCCGATGATCGCGAAAGAGTCGTCCTTCGTCCTGCCGTTCTCGCTGTGGGTCGTCTACTCATTGAGCGTCTGCGCCATCACGGAATTGCTCGTCGCGCGTCGCTCTGAATCGACCAGCGAGCGGCGCATTCTGCGGACGCTCGCGGTCTCGTTTTTAGGCATCGCCGCTCTGATTTTGTCCGCGCTTGGCTTGGGCTTGGGGCGGGGAACTACCGCGGGCCTGTATCTGCAAACGTTCGCGAACCTCGGCTCGCTGCTGCCGTCGGCGCTGCTGGCTTATTACATCTATCGCTATCGCTACCTCGAGCTGATCATCAAAGAGAGTCTCGTCGTGGCGACCTTCGCGGCGGTGGTTCTCGCGGTTTATGTTTACGGCATCAGGCGCATCGCTGATTGGGCCAATGCGCGTTACGGCGTGCGCGCCGGCGTCATTGAAGCGATCCTGATCCTGGGGCTGACGCTTTTGGCGGCGCCGATGCGCGGCGCACTTGAGCGGTGGTTTCG
>DASXTE010000272.1:0-6519 GCA_036505595.1 Pyrinomonadaceae bacterium | reverse complement strand
CAACTGCGCAGCGTGCAACTGAAAATCGAAACGGTTGGTGAAGCGGAGGCGGCCAGTCAAATGGCGACGGGCGTCGTGCAAGCAAACAGCTACAAAGAGACGCCAGTGGTGTCACTGGTGGGCGGAATCGTGCGGAGCGTCAGCGCGGAACTCGGCCAGAATGTGAGACGTGGCCAACGCGTCGCGGTCGTTTTCAGCAATGAGCTTGCTGAAGCGCAATCAAGTTACCTAACGGCGCTCGCTACCCTCGATGAGCACCATCGTCATCATTTGCGCACGGCGAAGCTCGTCGAAATCGGCGCAGCCAGTCGGCAGGAATTGGAAATGGCAACGTCGCAATATCGCGAAGCCGAATCGAACGTCGCGAACCTGAGACAGAAGCTGATGCTGCTTGGCATGTCAGTGCAACGCATCAACGCGCTGAACTCAACGTCGCAAATCAGTTCCGAGGTCAATGTAGTGGCGCCGAACTCGGGCACGGTCACGACTCGGTCGGTCAATCCCGGCGAAGTGATCGAAGCGAACAAAGAACTGATGCGCGTAACGGACCTGTCGACGGTTTGGATCGTCGGGCAGGTCTATGAAAAGGATCTAGCCACCGTGCGCGTGGGCAGCGGCGCCAACGTCACCTCGGACGCGTATCCCGGACAAGTCTTTCGCGGTCACTTGACCTACGTAGATCCGAAGATCGATGCAGCCACACGAACTGCGCAAGTGCGTATCGAACTCGCGAACCCGCGACAGATCTTCAAGATCGGCATGTTTGTCAACGTCGCCTTTGGCGCGCTCGGCGTGGCGGAAAAAACAACGGCGGTGGTTCCGAAGGACGCAGTGCAAACAATCGGCAATCAGCAGGCGGTTTTCGTTGCGACTGACAAATCGAACGAATTCATCATGCGACCCGTGCGTGTCGGCGCCGAAACCAATGGGTTTTATCCAGTGTTGGAAGGATTGAACGCCGGCGAGCGAGTCGTCACTGACGGAAGTTTTTTGCTGCGCGCTGAATGGCTGAAACAGCACGCTTCTCGCTGACAACGCGTTGGCGCTAACGTGTCAGTGTTGCAAGTGTGCCAACTCCGATTTGTCCTTCTTCTCCAGCGCCTCGAGCAGCGCATGCCATTCGTGATGGCCGCGCGCCAGCTTATAAAAGTCGCCGTCTTTGTCAGCCATCAGGTTGTCGAGCATCACCTGCGCTTTACCGTTGTCAATCGCCTTTTCTGCTGCGGACGACAGCGCGCCGAACGCTTCGTCATGCGAAGTGATTCCCTTGATTGACAGCTTCGCGCGTTCGTACGGGAAGCGATAGTCGGCCGGATACTTCTTCTCTGCCTGTTCGAGCGCAGCGATAATCGTCGCGCGTTCTGCCGGTTGCGCGTTGATCCGTTCTTCCCGCAGACGCGTCCATTCGTTGTCCACGCTATCCGCCGTGATTGCTCGTTCCGCTGGTGTTTCTCCGGCGGACGCCGCAGAGAAGCCATTGGACATCGCTGATTGATTGGGTGCGGATGATGAATCTGGGTTCGTCGGCGAAGCGGCTGCGGCTGCCCGATGCGTCCAAAAATACCAGCCGCTGAATCCCAGCATGGCAAAGAACAGAACCATGACCAAGCCGAGCAAAACGGGATATCGACTCGGAGTCTCAGATCTTGTGACCGCGTCCGAAGAGTGCCCATACGCGGACAGCATCGTCAGCGTCGGAACCTCTCTGCCGTTTCGAGAACTGTGACTGTTGTCGTTTCGCGGCAATGACATAACGCGCGCTGGCTGTGGCAGAGGATTGATAACTACTTCAGGCGCGCGTATTGAACTGGCCGTTGTTTCATCCGTTTCTTCAAGCAATTCCGGGGCAGCGTACCACTCGCGAGTAGACGAAATCTTCGACTCGCGTTGAAGCGGAATCGCCGTTGCCGGTTCAGATTTTGACGCGGTGGCGCCGACCGATTCGCGCGCCGCCATAACTGCCGGCGTCGCCGGCTGAACGGGTTCTGGCGAGACAATCGCGCTGCCGCACCCAGTGCAGAACTTCCATTTCGATTCGACCAACTCGCCGCACGTGCGACAGGTTGTCGAATCGCTCAGTCCTGCGCCGCATGACCCGCAAAATCGGTAATAATCAGGGAAACTGAGATCGCATTGCTGACAGTGCTTCATAACAACTCCTTTCGTTGCCACGTCGCACCCTGTTTGAGACTTTGTTTACCCGATATCGCGGACGGTTTACACGAAATCGGCCTTCAGGAGAGATTCACAATCGCACGCGCCGCAAATACAAGACGAAGTCGATCGCGGAAACTGAAAAAAAACTCGTTAAGGCGGCTGCGCTCATCGGGCTCCGCAGGGTGCCAGAAACTACTGGCAACCGCAGCAGCAATCGGTAGGCCATTCCGATCTAATAGATGGGGATTTGTGGGTCAGTATTCCAGGTTCCCATTGAACATCATGTCTTTAATTTTGAAACGCATGCTCAACTCAGGGCCGTCATTCAGATCCGAAAAGAAAAGGACTTCGTCGCTGTCGGTGGTAATAAATGGTTTGCCATCGACAATTCGCGGAAAGATAAACCTGGCGCCCAAACCATCTTTCCGCGGAGCCTGATACTCCGCAAGGTACACGCGTTTGCCTCCTTTTACCGACAAGTAAGTGTTGTTCTGTAAATTAGCCGTGCTTTGCCTGTCGAGCAGCGAGGCAGCCAATCCCATTAGGCTACCCGCTTGCCCGGTTTCGGTTGTCACCGTCACAATGATGTAGTCCGGAAAATCGGCATTGGCGAGCCCGTCAAGTTGAGCGGCTAACTGTTTGCTGAGTTGACCCTTCTGCATCAATTCAACCAGCCGACTGGTGGCTTGCCGGATCGGTTTTGAAGAGAAAAAGCGAATGCGAAAGCGTATCTCTGGCACCTCGATCTCACGCTTCTCATTCGAAAGCACGCGACGGCCTTCATCGAACATGTGCGACGTGTCGGTGTAGATTTGCGTCTGTCCCCAGGGCGAGCTGTTGAGCACGGCCAGGGCTTCTTTCTCAGACCAATCCTTGTAAGGCTTCTTCTGCCATTGGGCCGACGTGGCAATTGTGAGCGCCAGTGAAATGAACGCAAAGGTGAGTAAGCGACGTGGCATGATGTTCCTCCTTGCATGAACGGGTCAAATTCTAAACCAAACCGTTTAACTTCCGACAGACCCGCTGGAAGCTAATCCTAAAACCCGGAGTTGGCAAAGTTGACCGGTGGCGCTCAGATATCGACGCGCCGCAGCCGCAACGCGTTGGCGATGACGGAAACCGAACTGAAACTCATCGCGGCGGCGGCGATCATCGGACTCAGCAGGATGCCGAAAAACGGGTAAAGCACGCCGGCGGCGATTGGGACACCAAGCACATTGTAAACAAAAGCCCAAAAGAGATTCTGTTTGACGTTGCGCATCGTCGCGCGGCTCAGTCGCCGTGCGCGCACAATGCCGCGCAAGTCACCCTTGACCAGGGTGACGCCGGCGCTTTCCATCGCGACGTCGGTTCCCGTTCCCATCGCGATGCCGACGTGAGCTTGCGCCAGAGCGGGTGCGTCATTGATTCCGTCGCCGGCCATCGCGACTATGCTGCCCTCGCCTTGCAATCGCTTGACGATTTCAACCTTCTGTTCCGGAAGCACGCCCGCGATGACTTCATCGACATTCACCTTTTTCGCGACGGCCCCGGCAGTCGTGCGATTGTCGCCCGTGACCATGACGATGCGGATGCCTTCGGCGTGCAGCATTTGAATCGCCTCCGGTGTTGACGCTTTTATTGGATCGGCGACGCCAAGCAGGCCGACAGTGCGTTGGTCAACGACAACGAACATGACAGTTTGACCTTCACTGCGAAGCTGTTCTGCTCTGTCTGCCAATTCGGCGGCGTCTATTTCGAGTTGCTCAATCAGCGCGCTATTGCCCAAGGCCACTGAATGCTCCTCGATCCTTCCCTGCACCCCGCGACCGGTAATCGACTCGAATGCGCTCACGTTCGCTAACTTTATTCCGCGCTCTTCGGCGGCGCGAACGATTGCTGCCGCTAACGGATGTTCGCTGCCGCGTTCGAGGCTCGCGGCAAGCCGTAGCAAATCAGCTTCGTTGAGATTGCTTGTCGCCATCACGGAAACCAGCTTGGGTTTGCCTTCGGTAAGGGTACCGGTTTTGTCGATGACGAGCGTGTCGATTTTTCGCATCATTTCGATGGCTCCAGCATTTTTGAACAGGACACCGACGCTGGCGCCTTTGCCCATCGCAACCATAATCGACATTGGCGTCGCGAGTCCCAGCGCGCACGGGCACGCAATGATCAAAACCGCGACAGCGTTGACGAGCGCGTGGGCCAGACGCGGCTCAGGCCCGAAGTAAGCCCACGCTGCGAACGTAAGAATCGAGGACGCGATCACCGCCGGGACGAAATAGCTGGCGACGACATCGGCGAGTTTCTGAATCGGTGCGCGGCTGCGTTGCGCTTCGGCAACCATTCGCACGATCCGCGCGAGCATCGTCTCGGCGCCGACGCGTTCGGCCCTCATGATGAATGAGCCAGTCGTGTTCACCGTCGCGCCGATCACGCGATCGCCGGCGTGCTTCTCGACGGGAATCGGTTCGCCGGTGACCATCGATTCGTCAACGGAACTGGAACCTTCGACAACCATTCCATCGACCGGAATTTTCTCGCCGGGTCGCACCCGTAAAACATCGCCAACGCGCACCTGATCGAGCGGCACGTCTTCTTCGCTGCCGTCGTCACGAATACGTCGCGCGGTTTTCGGCGCCAGCCCAAGCAGCGCGCGAATCGCTGCGCCGGTACGGCTACGCGCTTTCAACTCCAAAACTTGGCCAAGCAAAACCAGCGTCGTGATCACCGCCGCCGCTTCAAAATAAACGGGCACGACACCGTGTTCGCGGAACGACGCGGGAAACAAGTCGGGAAGGATTTTTGCGATGACGCTGTAAACGTAGGCGACCGCGACACCCAGACCGATCAGCGTGAACATGTTGAGGCTGCGATTTACGATTGATTGCCACGCCCGCTGGAAAAACGGCCAGCCGCCCCAAAGCACAACCGGCGTTGCCAGCACGAACTGAAACCAGCCCAGCGCGTCCATCGACGCTAAGCGTTCCAGTGGCCTGCCCGGCAAAGTGTCGTTCATGCCGATGAGGAATACGGGCAGGCTCAAGATCACGCTCACCCAGAATCGTCGCGTCATTGCGGCGAGCTCAGGGTTCTCGTCATCGGTGAGAGTGACTGTCCGTGGCTCAAGCGCCATTCCGCAGATCGGGCAGGTGCCGGGTTCGTTGCGAACGATCTCCGGATGCATCGGACAGGTGTATTCGCGGCCGAGCGCCCCCGGCGACTGCTCCGTCCGCTGACGTTGAATACCGATTTGCGAGAGTTGTGGTTGCGCTGGCGTTAGAAACCGTAGAGGGTCGGCGCGGAACTTCTCCAGACACTGCTTGCTGCAAAAGAAATACGTCACACCTTGGAACTGAAAAACTCCAGCGGCGGCCCTTTTGTTTACGGCCATGCCGCAGACTGGATCAGCGGACAGCTCAACCTGTTCATTCGAGGCATGGACGTGGTCGTGATTCATTTTCGCGAATAGTCGGCGAAATGATTGCTAAAATACAAGCGGCCGAACCGAGACGATGTCCCAGCTCGACCGAAGAAACTGAGCTCCTCCCCTCCGAAAGACTGAGAATGTAATCAGTGAATCGTGAAACTAGTTGCTGGTGTCTGCCAGATTTGATTTGTACTTTGTATTTGTCTTCCGGTCATTCATTTCGATGTAAACCCAACTTGGTGGGACGACGCCTTCCTCGAGGCTAAACCAGATACCCGCAAGATCCGCCGGCTTTCCGAGCGCGCAAAACCCGTTGAGCCGCTTTCCGCTTTGATCAAAAAAGTCGACCCATGTACGCGAAGCCTTCGTGTTTTTGCCGCACGGTGGCAAATCGGGTGAAGCTGCAAAGAAATCCGCTGGGTACTGATCCTTGTTGAAAACGTCGTACTTGTATCGGATGTAGTTTTTCCCGCCTTGTTGAAAGGCTTCAGTTCCGACCAGGTACAAGATCGGATTCGGCAACGCAGGAGCAGAAGCCGCGCGTTGGTTACTGCCAAGGCATGCGGCTAAGACAACCAGAAGGAGCAGCACTTTTGTTTTATTGAGAGTCATTGCGAGTCCCTTTCCTGACGATTTTGCGCGCAATTCTTATTCGCATCGGCGAGCATGTCAAGATTTTCAGCCTAGCGCTGTTTCGGTCGCACGCCCCATGTTGGTGGCGGCGGCTCTTTCGTCATGCGATTCGCAGGATGAAGCTTCAAGAGGCGCATCGCTTCTTCTACCGCGCGTTCCAGTTGCGGGTCGTGTCCGGCGATCACGTCTTTCGGCCAGTTCTCGACATCAATATCCGGCGCGACACCTTCATTCTCTACGGCCCAATGGCCCTCGTGACTGAAGAAGCCGCCGCGTGGCGCGATCATCGAGCCGCCGTCAATGAAAGGCGGCGTGTCGGC
>DASXTE010000271.1:0-24686 GCA_036505595.1 Pyrinomonadaceae bacterium | reverse complement strand
GAGCACGGCGAGCAGAGCGTCCGCTCGAGCGATTGCTTCACGCGTTTGCGCGTCATGATCACCAAACCGAAGTCGTTGAATGAAAGGACCTTCGTCGGCGATTTGTCGCGCCGTAGCGCATCCTGCAAAGCGGCCATCACGCGCGTTCGATTGCGCCGCTCTTCCATGTCAATCAGATCGAGCACGATGATGCCGCCCAAATCGCGCAAACGGATTTGGCGTGCGATTTCTTCGACGGCTTCCATGTTCGTTCGCGTGATCGTGTCTTCCAGTCGGGTCGCACCACGGCCGACAAACTTGCCGGTGTTCACGTCGATCGCAACCAGCGCTTCGGTTTGATTAATCACGAGATAACCCCCGGATTTCAGCCACACGCGTGGCTTAATCGCCTTGTCGATCTCAGCCTGCACGCCGTACTGCTCGAGGATCGGCTCGTCACGCGTGTAAAGCTTGACGCGCTTGACCATCTTTGGCTGCATCCGATTGACGAATTCGACGATGCGCTGATACTCCTCTTCCGAATCGATGCGTATCGCACTGAAATCTTCCGAAAGCTGATCACGCAGGATGCGCTGCACCAGATCGAGATCGCGATGGACGAGCGCCGGCGCCTTCGTCTTCTCTGCTGTCTGTCGAATGTCCTGCCAGGTGCGTATCAGGTAACGAGCGTCCGCGCGCAACTCTTCTTCTGTCGCGCCGATGCCGGCCGTCCGCACGATGAAGCCACCTGACGGTACATCTTCTTCGGTGTGAATTTTTTGAATCAGCTTGCGCAGACGAGATCGTTCAGTGTCTGAATCGATCTTGCGCGACACACCGAGATGCTCGACCGTCGGCATGTAAACCAGATAGCGGCCGGGCAGCGCGATGTGCGAAGTGATGCGCGCGCCTTTCTTGGCGATAGGCTCTTTCGCAATTTGCACCAGGATTTCCTGGCCTTCGCGCAAGAGTTCGCTGATCGCCACTTGTTTTCGTTCGTGCCGCGGATGTTTGCGGCGGCTGCCGCGCGGCGGTGGGCGACGACTTGGCCGTGCCGCAGTAGTCTCTTCCGCCCCGTCGTCGCCGGAATCAGAAGTCGTTGCGGCTTCAGCAACTGGTTCGGGCATGTCATCAGACTCCGTGTCTGTTTCGGCAGCTTCTGCTTCAGCGTCCTGACCGTTTGTTTCTTCGCCGGTCGCTGAGGGCTTCGGCTTTCGTCGCCGCCGGCCGCCGCGTCGCGTAGCAAACTCTTCGTGCAGGCGAGCGGTTGTGATGCCGGCTTCCGAATCCGAATTCAATTCTTCGCCGGCTTCGGTTGTCGGTTCGGTTTCGCCCTCTAATTCATCTGATTTTTTCGATTTGAAGAAACGGCTGATGACGCCGGCCTTCTTGCGGCCACGCGTGGTCGAGGTCCGCGGCGGCAGTTCTGACCCCCCTGCATCTTCATCGTCACTCACGCGCTGAAAAGCCAGGCTGCGCGAGCTTTCATCGACGATTTCATCGACGAAGTCGCGCACGTGCGCTTCTTCGACGACCGGAGGCCGAGCAGCACCGATCGCGTCAGCTTCTTCGGTGTCGGCAACGCGCTGAAATTCGCCACTCTCACGGAATTCGTCGGACAGCAGCGACCCTACAGGGGCGCTGGGCACATCCTCTAGATCGAATTCGATGGCATGAACTTCGTCCATGATCCGCTCTTGCAGCCGAGCGTCTTTCAGCATCTCGCCATTCAGCATGCGCTCTTCCTCGTCGCTCACGCGCTCGAACGAAGCTGCTGAGACAAATGGCGTGTCGAAAGGCCCGACCTCGTGCGGAATCAGGCTGCGTTCTTCCGGAGCAGGTTGGCTTTCCGCTTTCGTGGGCCGTCGTCTGCCTCGTCCGCCGCGACGGCCGCGACGACGCGCGCCCGTTTCCTCGACTGGTTCCTCGTCCGCTGTTTCGGCGGAAGCAGGTTCAGCTTCAGCCTCGAGCAACGGGTTGACACGCTCGTGCGTGGCTTCGATGTGATGCTCGCGTTCGATGCGCGCCTGCTCGATCTTTTCGGCGGCAGCTTTCTGCGCTGCGGTCGTATCGCCTTTCTTTCCGCTGTCGACGACGATGCGTTCGAACTCGGCTTCTTCGTCGAAGAAGTCGGAAACATAAAGAAACGCATCGCGTTCCAGTCCGATATCGACAAACGCCGATTGCATGCCGGGCAGGACGCGCATTACGCGGCCTTTGTAAAGGTTGCCGACGATGCCCTGATTTTGTTCGCCGCGCTCGATGTAAAACTCCGTAACGCGGTCATTTTCGACGATCGCGATCTTTTTTTCACGACCGTTAACACTAACAATTAACTCTCTTGACATTGATTTTCTTTCTGAGGAGCACGCGCATCCCGAAGGAGCGCACGCATTCCCGACTGTGTCGGGATTCGCGAGCACTTTGCTCGCGCTCTTCGCTTAGTTGTGGTTGGAATTTGCCGGCAGAATGTGCCGACAGTTGATTTGGCGCGCTTTCATGCGCGGGGAATGCCCCGACGTAATGTAGAGGCTCGGCAGTCCCAATCCGTCGGGCCTGCGCTGCGATCAGTGCCACTCGTTGAGCCGAGTGGACCTCGAAATGATTCAAACTGGAAACTCCGTGAACCGCAGCTCGAAACAATGTTTTGAGCCAGGGAGCCTAGCGTTACCGAATTAGGACGCGCTCTGAAACCTGGGTCGCGGTTCGTTCAAATGGCCGTAAACCGGCCTCAAAAATCCTTGCTCACCTGATCACTGCAATTGAAACTTATCTGCGGTGCGTTGAGCCGGACGGGATGCCCGGCTGAGGCGAGCCGAAAGCAGTATAGCAGAGAAGCTCAGTCAGTACCATCCGGCGTAAGCGGATGGGATAATCACTCAAAGTCTGGCAACTCGTCGCCTTGACCGTTGACAACGTAATCGATCGCTAGGACCACGCTGCGTTCGTTCCACAAGCGCCGTTTACTACCTCTGTCGGCCCACGGGCTGTGCGGTTGAGTCCAATTGCCGTCGCTGCGCATACGTCTCGTCGCATACGCTTTGAAAGCGTTAAGCGCGCGCTCGGGCTTGATTCCGCCAGTGGAAACGACCACATGAACATGATTCGTCCTTACGTTTATTGCGTGTGCTAACCAACGGCGATACTCACAAACTTCACGGATTGCGCGTTCGACGCTTTTACGCTGCGCTGCATTCAGAATCACAGCCTCTGACTTTAGTAGTTGTTCACTAAGGTTGCGCCTGCGGTTGCTCGGCAGAAGATGTGCTGACTTGTAGCGATTGTGGAAACGATCCATTGAACCCCGGTCGTCGCCATGCAGCCACGTTCCATAGCAGCGGAACGTGATGAGATACCCGAGGGGGATGTCGGTGTCGTTCCACATTGGGAGTTGAATCCTAATTCCATCCGCTGACGCAGATGATACTGACTCCTTTACGCCATCACTGCGTAATCCTCTTAATTAATTCTCCAAACCGAGCATCGCCGCGCAGCTTCTTCAGATTAGGATCGCCTGCAAACAATGGCTTGTTTTCATTTCCAAGCGCCACCGATCGGTCCAGCCACTCAAACGCGCTCTTTGCGTCACCTTCGAGCGCGTAAACCGAGCCGACGGCATACGCGATGTCAGGATCGACCGTGGCGTTGCGCTTTACCGCATCGGTTAACTCCGCGAGCGCTGCATCGTGCCGGCCTTGGCGACTGAGGCACATGGCCCGGAACGGACGCACGCCGTTCAGGTTTGGATGGTCTGTAATGATCTCCCGCAGTAACGCTTCGGCTTCGGCAACGTGCTTCGTGTAGTACAACAGGAGCGCGCGGACAGTTTTGAGCAGCGGATTGTTGGGCTCAATTGATGCCGCCCGGTCCAGTTCGCGCTGGGCCTCTTCAAACTTTCCCTCGTAAAGAAAAATGAGCGCGCGGTTATAACTGACCACGACAAACGACGCCGGATCGAGATGGACCAGCCGGTCGTAGCTGCGCAACGCGCGATCGTATTCCCCGTCGAGCCGGTGCAGCGTGGCCTTAACGAAATAGACAACGGCTTCGTTTGGAGCTTCGCGACGCATCCGCTCGACTTCATCGCGAGCTTTTTGCTTCTGGCCGCGCCACAGCATCACGAAAACCATCAGCATACGCGCTTCGATGATCGTCGGATCGATCGTCAACGCTTTGTTAAATGCACTTTCTGCTTTTTCAAAATCGTCGATGCCGCCCAACCCTTTGAAAACCCGATTGACGTGACAAGCGCCCAGCCCGTCATGTGCGAGTCCGAAATCCGCATCGAGTTCGATTGCGCGATTGAAATGTGTGATAGCCGCGTCGCAATCTTCGGCGGCCACCGTGCGAAAGATGAATCGCGCGAATCGATCCCGGCCGCGCAAGTATTCTTCATAGGCTTCTGCGTTAACGGTCTTCGACTGCGCCAGGCCGGCCTGTTCATCAGGACTCAACTCGATGCGCAGGCCATCGACGATGCGCTGCGTAATTTCATCCTGCACGGCGATCACATCGTCGGCCGAAGCATCGACGCGATCGCTCCAAATGATTTCCCCGTTGCGCACGTCGAGCAGTTGCGCGTTGACCCGAAAGCGGTCGCCCGCGTGAATGAAGCCGGCGGACAGCACCGCATCGACGTTTAACTCTCGCCCCACGTCCGCCGGGTCGACCGCCTGCCCTTGATACTTCGACATGACCGAAGACGGCCGCACGACCAGCGATCGAATCCGCGCCAGCTCGGTTATTACCGCGTCGGCCAAAGAGAATTCATAGAAGCTGGATGCCGGGTCGTTACTCAAATTCTTAAAAGGCAAGACAGCCAGACTCTTCTTCTCGCGGCCGGTGATGGTCGTGAAGGAGCTTTCGGGAGGTTCAGTCACCGCCGGTTTCGAAGTCAGCTGCGGCGCGCTGGTGTGCAACTCAATGCCTTTTCTTCTTTTCAACCAGCGCATCGCGCGCGAGACAGCGCTCGAGCCACCCATGTGGCGCGCGGGCGCGGCCGCAACTTCGAATTGCGCGTTCGTCGAGACCTCCTGCAGAACTTTTCGCAACTCGTCGCGCAGTTCCGTGATCTTCTGATAACGATCGCGCGGGTCCTTGGCCATCGTCTTGTCAAGAATCTGCTGGAGCCGCGCCGGTGTCGGGCCAGGCCGAGCCTCGGCCACAGGCTTGGGCTGATCGTAAATAACGGCGTGACGGACATCGATTGTGGTTTTCCCGCGGAATGGCCACGTGCCCGTGAGCATCTCGTAAAGCAGCACGCCGGTGGAAAAAATGTCGGCGCGCGAATCGACGCGATCGCCGCGCGCTTGTTCCGGCGCCGCGTAAGTAGCGGTGCCGTACGGGACGCCGACTTCGGTCAACTCGGTGCGATGAATGCCGCTCGCCTGCGCTTCGTTCTCGTCCAGCAACTTTGCGAGACCGAAATCGAGCACCTTTACCTGCCCCGCATCAGTGACCATCACGTTTCCGGATTTGATGTCCCGATGAATGATGCCGCGCGCGTGCGCCGCCGCCAGAGCGTCTGCGACTTGAATCGCAATTCGGAGCGCGCTGTCCAACTCGAGCGGGCGTCCGTTCACAAGCTGCCGCACGTTGCGTCCTTCGACATACTGCATCGCGATGTAATGCAGCCCGTTGACTTCGCCGAGATCGAAAATTGTGCAGATGTTCGGATGATCGAGCGCCGACGCCAGACGCGCTTCGCGATCGAAACGCTTCAGGTTCGTATCTTTCGCAGTTAGTTCGGCAGGGAGAACTTTGATGACGACGTTGCGACCCAGCCTCGTGTCGGTTGCTTTGTAGACAGTGCCTTGTCCGCCGGCGCCAATCTTTTGCGTGATTTTGTAGTTGCCGAACGTCTCGCCGATCATTGCGCCGGGTATTTAACTCTCAAATACCTCCTGACGCAACCATGTTTTTAGCTTGACGGAAACTGCCGCTTGCTGCTAAAACCTTCGGTTCGAATTGTTGAATTCGCAAGGGTTCTCGCTGCTTGCTGGTAGCGCGCAGGATCACTGCGAGGAACTAGCTAAAAAAGTTTCAGCCTCTCCACCCCCGATAATCCCACTTCAAGTGGAGGTGCCCGTTCACAAACCGTCGAATACTGGTGTTCGACGAGCTAGACCGCCTACTGCTCTTCACCCGCAGCAGGCGCCTTAAAAGGAGTATTCATGTCCGGTTCTGATTTGAAACGCCGGACCGCGAAAGCCGGTTCTGTAACAATTGCGCGAGCAAACCGACTGTCCCTTACTATCGGGTAACGCCTTATCTGTCCGTCAAATCGAACGGCTTGCTTTCATGTTTATCGGCTGGCCGTTGCCGTGAAATTGAGCCGCTGGAAATACTTTTCAGTTCAGAAAGAGGAAGTCTATGTCCAAGTCTAATGCCCCTACGTCGAGAAAAAGAATAGCTGGAAACCATCGTGTTGGAATCAGTTTCCGATTCGCACTACGTTACTTATTTGTTCTGGTTGCCATTGGTGCCTTTTTAGGCTCACTAGTTTTGCTGAGGCTCGCGCGCCGGGTGTCGGCTGATACGACGACTCCGGTAAGTATCTCGACTTTCGGGAGTGCGGTAACTCAGGATTTCAATTCGTTGGTTTCGTCGGGCACAGGAACTCTGGCCGCGAACACTCCGGCAGGTTGGGGGTTCTCCGAATCGGGTACGAACGCCAACACGATCTACACGGCGGGCACGGGCTCGAGTAACACCGGCGATACATACAGCTTCGGTTCGGCGGCTTCACCGTCGGATCGCGCGCTAGGCCAATTGCGCAGCGGTTCGCTCATCTCGATTCTCGGGGGCACCTTCAAAAACGATACCGGCGGAACGATTACTTCGCTCAACATCGCTTACACAGGTGAGCAATGGCGACTCGGGGCGACTGGCCGAACAATCGCCGAGCGGATGGATTTTCAATACAGCACTAATGCGACCAGCCTAACCACAGGCACCTGGATAGACGTTAACTCGCTTGATTTCACTCCACCCGTTACCACGGGCACCGTCGGACTTCTTGACGGCAACGCCAATCACGTCCTGCTCAACTCGAACATAACTGGATTAAGCATTACCGCGGGCGCGACATTTTGGATTCGATGGACTGACGTAGACGCCACCGGCGCGGACGATGGTCTCGCGATCGACGACTTCTCCGTTACCGCCAGTGGCGTGCCTCCTTCACCCACACCAACTCCGACGCCAACTCCGACGCCGCCACCCAACAACGTCGTTATCAGCCAGGTTTACGGCGGAGGAGGTAACACCGGCGCAACGCTGAAGAACGATTACATCGAACTTATTAACCATAGCAATTCGCCCGTTAATCTAAATGGTTGGTCGGTACAAGCCTTTGTTAGTACAACCAGTACGTGGCAGGTCACTCCGCTGACCAATTTCACGCTCCAACCCGGTCAGTACTATCTGATTCAGGAATCTCAGGGTGCAGGCGGCACTGACAACCTGCCGACACCGGACGCGATTGGAATAATTCCGGTAAGCTCGACTTCTACCAAAGTTGCGCTTGTAAACAACACCACGACCATAACGGCCGCATGTCCTGATGCGGCCGCTTCCGGAATAGTCGATCTGGTCGGTTATGGTGCGACGGATTGTTTTGAAGGTGCAGCGCCGGCCCCAACCCTCGACAACACCTCAGCCGCCCTCAGGCGCAACCAGGGGTGTTTTGATACCAACGAAAATGCGAATGATTTTGTTACCGGGTCGCCCAACCCGCGTAACAGTGCGTCCCCGACCCATGATTGTACTTCTCTCTCGGCTTACGGGACGGCGAATCCGAGCAGCGTGCTTCAGGGAGGCTCCACCACGCTTACGGTGTACGTTGCCGGCGCTCAGAATCCAAATAGCACCGGCATCACCGTCACTGCCGACCTGTCTCAAATCGGGGGATCACCAACCCAGTCGTTTAGTGGGTCTGGTAGTGTGTTTACTTTCAATGCCACCGTGCCGGCAAACAATTCGACCGGCATGAAGTCGCTGCCCGTGACGGTGACCGACGCGCAGAGTCGCACCACCAACACCAGCATTCTCTTGAGTGTTCTGCCACTCGTTGCCGATCACATCACGATTAGTCAGGTTTACGGTGGCGGCGGGAACAGTGGAGCTACATTCACCAACGATTATGTAGAGCTTTATAACCCGACGTCATCGACTGTGACTGTCACCGGCTGGTCGTTGCAGTATGCTTCAGCAGCCGGCACCTCATGGACTAACAAACAACCGATCGGTGGAGTTATCGGGCCGGGCGAATACTACCTGATTAGCCTCGCCTCAGGGGGCGCGAATGGAGCGCCGCTGCCGGTAACACCGAACATTTCCGGCGACATTAACATGTCGGCGACCACTGGCAAGATTGCGCTGGTCAGCAATTCTGCCAACCTGTCCGGTGGTTGTCCCTTGGGCACCGATCCGGACATCGTCGATTTTGTCGGCTATGGAACCGGCGCGACGTGCCACGAGGGCAGCGCAAACACGCCCGCCCCGAGCAACAGCACGGCGATATTCAGGAAAAACGGCGGCGCACTCGATGCCGATCAAAACGGAACCGACTTTCAGACTGGCACGCCGAATCCGCGACGCACTGCTCCGATTGTCGAGTTAGGTCCATGGGTGTCCGGAACCGATCCCGGTACTGACGACAATACTATTCCCTATGACGCGACCATCACCGTCAACTTCAGCGAGCCGGTGACTGTCGATTCCGGTTGGTACAACATCACTTGTTCGGTCACAGGTTCGCACAACAGTCCCAACACGACCGAAGCTCATACCAATGATCTAAAGACTTACGCAGTTACGCCGAACTCGAGTTTCCAATTTGGTGAACAGTGCACCGTCACAATCACCAAGACCGCGGTTCATGATGTGGACATGGACGACAGCGGCGCAGATACGGATACGCTGTTCGATAATTACACCTGGTCCTTCACGGTAGTGAGCGCCGGTCAGGCTGCGCCTTATCCGCCCAGCGTCCACCTGACAATGGGCAATCCGAGCGGCGCGGATGCTTTCCAGCCACTCAATTACCTGATGGAGAAGCCCACTTACTCGCTGTCCTATAACAACAGTAAAGGGACTCCGAACTGGGTGAGCTGGCATCTCGACAGCTCGTGGTACGGGACGCTCGCGCGTGTCGATACGTTCCGGCCCGACCCGAAAGTTGATCCGTCGTGGTATCGGGTGCAAGCCTTCGATTACTCCGGCAGCGGTTTTGACCGTGGGCATATGACGCCGAATGCTGACCGCGACAATCAGAATCGCATTCCAATCAATCAGGAAACTTACCTGATGTCGAACATGGTTCCGCAGTCACCTGACAACAATCAGGGACCATGGGCGAATCTCGAAGCGTATCTCCGAACTCAAACCGATGCCGGCAATGAAATGTATATCGTATCGGGCCCGACCGGCGTGGGAGGCACAGGCAGCGCCGGATTTGCCACGACTGTCGCCAACGGTCATGTGACGGTGCCAGAGAAGACATGGAAAGTCGCGCTGGTTCTGCCGCAGGGTACGAACGATATCTCGCGCGTGGACTGCTCGACGCGGACCATCGCGGTAATCATGCCCAACGTCCAGGGCATTCGAAGTAATCCGTGGGAGACTTATCTGACCTCAGTCGATGCTGTTGAAACTCTGACGGGATATGACTTCTTCTCGAACCTGCCCGAGCCGATTCAGCGCTGCGTCGAAGCCGGCGTAAACGGCAACAATCCTCCGCTCGACACCGACGCGGACGGCGTGCCTGACAGCACCGACAACTGTCCGTTCGTCGCCAATGCAGATCAGACTGACACCGACAACGACGGGCAAGGAAATGCCTGCGATGCAGATGATGACAACGACGGCGTCGTTGACACCTCAGATAATTGCCCGCTGGTCGCGAATGCAGACCAAGCCGATGGAGATAGCGACGGCATCGGCAACGCCTGCGATCCAAATCCGAACGACGGGCCTACCGGCGATCTGGACGGCGATGGCGTAGTAAACAACGCCGATAACTGTCCGGCCACAGCCAATGCCGATCAGGCAGACTTTGATCACGATGGCAGTGGCGACGCTTGCGATTCCGACGATGACAACGACGGTGTGGCTGATGGTAATGATCTCTGTCCCAACACGCCGCCCAACACACAGGTCAACGCTGCCGGATGTCCCGACGCGGACGGTGACGGCATAGCCGATTTCGCGGACAACTGTCCGTTCACTTTCAACCCCGACCAGTCGAACTTTGACGGCGATTCGACGGGCGATGCGTGTGACAGCGACGACGACAACGATGGAGTTTCGGATGCGAACGATCTCTGTCCGAACACGCCGCTCGACACTCAGGTAAACGCCGATGGTTGTCCTGATCAGGATGGCGATGGTGTGGCGGATACTGCCGACAATTGTCCGAGCATTTCGAATGCCGATCAGGCTGACTTCGATCACGATGGTCTGGGCGACGCCTGCGACGCTGACGATGACAATGACGGTGAGCCGGACACGACTGATTGTGCGCCGCTGAATGCGGACATTAATCCCCACGCCGTTGAAGTCTGCGATGGCCTGGACAACAACTGCGACGGGAACGTTGACGAAGGCTTCCCCGACACTGACAACGACGGTCAGGCCAACTGCGTCGATAACGATGACGACGGCGATAACGTGCCTGATACGACCGACAACTGTCCACTGGTCTCGAATGCGGATCAGGCGGACAACGATCATGACGGCATCGGCGATGCGTGCGACAGCGACGACGACAACGACGGCGTGCCGGATGCTACCGATAATTGTTCACTGTTCGCGAATCCTGATCAGGCCGACAACGACCACGACGGGATCGGAGATGTCTGCGACTCGGATGATGACAATGACGGCGTTCCGGATGCGACTGACAATTGTTCCCTGGTCGCTAACAGTGATCAAGCCGACACCGATCAGGATGGCCTCGGCGACGCTTGCGAAAGCGATGACGACAACGACGGCGTGCCCGACACCGCCGACAACTGTTCGCTGGTGGCGAATCCGGATCAGGCGGACAGCGATCACGATGGCATCGGTGACGTCTGTGATGCCGACGATGATAACGACGGTGTTCCCGACGCGACCGACAATTGTCCGTTCACCGCAAATCCCGGACAGGGCGACAACGACCACGACGGGATCGGCGATGCTTGCGACAGCGACGATGACAACGATGGCATTCCCGACGCAAACGACAACTGTGCATTCGTCGCGAATCCAGACCAGGCGGACAACGATCACGATGGCGCCGGCGACGCTTGCGACGGCGACGATGACAACGACGGCGTTCCCGATGCGACGGACAATTGCCCGTTCACCACAAATCCCGGACAGAGTGATGTCGATCATGACGGCATTGGGGACGTCTGCGACTCTGATAACGACAACGATGGCGTACCCGACGCACAGGACAACTGTCCCTTAACGCCGAATCCGGACCAGCGCGATACCAATGGCGATGGCGTCGGCGATGCTTGCACTGCTTACCAGTTTCCGACTGGCGGAGCTTTCGTGATCGGCGATCGGGTCAATCTCACCGGTGGCGCCACCGTTTACTTCTGGGGCTCGCAGTGGTCACAGAACAACCCGATGAGTGGCAGCTCAGCGCCAAGCGCATTCAAGGGCTTCGAAGACTCGGCAAGTAGCCCGACCTGCGGCGGGACGTGGGCCACCACTCCCGGCAACAGCACTACGCCGCCGTCAACTTTGCCGCAGTACATGGCGGTGATTGTTTCCAGCGCGATCCAGCAAAACGGTACGGTGTTGACCGGCGACATCAAGCAGATCGCGATCATCCGCACGAATGCAGGTTACGGTCCGTCACCGGGACACGCGGGTACGGGACAGATAGTCGCCGTGATTTGCGTCAGCGGAAATCAATCGGTAAGCCTCTTGAACTTGCTGAACCAGCCAAGTGAAACGCTCGTTAAATTTTTGCAACCGGAGGGATTCGAACACCAGGAAGCCGCCACAGGTTTTTAGAACGTTGGCTTTTGCAGTTAGTTGACGAATCATCGCAGTTGCTCACTGCTGGTAATTTAGTTGCGATGAAAATCGTGAGCACGGACGAAGGCGTCCGGGCACGACTCCACGCGTGCGGTCTTCCAAGCTGGCCTTCCTGAAATAGCTCAGCGTAGGCGCGATACAATCTGGGCGCCGGGGCGTTCGACCCTGCGCCTTTCACACCCTCCGGTGTTGGTTGTAGCCAGCGTCTGATTGCGTCCGCCCGAAAATAGTTGACACCGCGTACATTTCGCTGCTACAAAACGCGCTAATCGAGACAAACTTATCGCACAAAATCCAATCGTTGCCCTGGTGCAAGTCACGAGGCCAGTTCTCCTGCTTCCCAGTAGCCGCGGTTCACAACAAACGGAGGTGGTCATGAAGCGTAAGAATTCGAAAGCGTTAAGCCTTTTCGCAGCCGTCGTGCTGATTTCCGTAGCGTTCACAGTGGCGGGTCAGACACCGAACGAGAGCAACATTGCGAACGTTGTCGGCGGTGGTTCCGGAGTTCGGTGGGAAGTTGGCGCAAGTAACAATGGAGGGACGTTGACCATCACATTTCCCGATGGCCGTTCCGTTCGCAAAACATTTCGAGCAGGCAGCTCCCCTCAAATCAGTCTCGGGGAGAAAAATTTCGAGAACCTGCCTGACGGAGTTTATGTCTACGAACTGCAACTCACACCGGTGATTTCGCCGGCCCAGAAGGAAACCGCGGCGAAGTCACGCGGCAAAGACGATGACCCCGAAAGCGAGCGTGCTGGGCGCAAGCGGACAGGATTGGCTCCGCTGGTTCAATCAGGCTCCTTCGCGGTCGTTAACGGGTCGATAATCACTCCCGGAGCAGTCGAGCCGGAGTCCGCGCGTCCAAAAGCATCTGCAGCGGCCGGCGCGGCCCTCTCCGCGGCGATGATTCGTCGCGCGCGCAGCCATCATTTCGCATTGTTCAATCCCGATTTTGTCATCGCGGATGATCTGATCGTACAGGGCAGCGCTTGCGTCGGTCTTGATTGTGTCGATGGCGAGAACTTCGGGTTTGATACGATCAGAGTGAAGGAAAACAACACGCGGATTCAGTATGACGACACCAGTACTTCTGCCGGATTCCCAACCAACAATTGGCAGATTCGGGCGAACAGCTCAGCCAGTGGTGGTGAGAGTTTTCTCGGCTTCGTGGATCAGGGCACTACCGGCAATTCAGAAACCGGCACGATCGTATTTCAGGTCAACGCCGGGGCGCCGGCAAACTCAGTAAGAGTGGCTAGCAACGGCAAGGTTGGTTTCCGCACGGCGACGCCGGTGCTGGATTTGCACATGAACACCAGCGACACTCCGGCAGTTCGCTTTGAACAAAACAACACCAGTGGCTTCACTGCTCAGACTTGGGACGTCGCCGGCAACGAGGCCAACTTCTTCGTGCGCGATGTGACGAGCGGCTCGAGACTGCCTTTCCGCATCAGACCCGGCGCGCCGACAAGCAGCATAGATATCAGTGCCACCGGCAACGTTGGAGTCGGGACAGGCAGCCCCAGTTTTAAGATGAGCGTTGCAAGTGACGCGACGGGATCGGATCCCACAATCGTTGAACTGAGAGGCGCGACCAATGCCAATAGGCACCTGCTGCTCGGATACGAAACCACCGCCAATTACGGCTACATTTCGGCAGGAGAGACCGGCGTCGGATTTAAGATTCTGGCTCTGAATCCTAATGGCGGAAACGTAGGCATTGGGACGAATGCACCTACGCAACTCTTGTCAGTCAACGGAACCGCCGGCAAGCCTGGTGGCGGAACCTGGGACGTCTTTTCGGATGAGCGCTTGAAGAACGTCAAAGGCCGATACAACACCGGACTCAAGGCCTTAATGCAATTGCAGCCGCTACGCTACGAGTACAAAAGCGACAATGCTCTCGGCATTAAGTTACCGGGCGAACAAATCGGCTTTGGGGCACAGGCGGTACAAAAAATTATTCCGGAAGCTGTGACCCGCGACAGCACCGGCTATCTGATGGTCAAAAGTGATCCGATTCTTTGGACAATGCTCAATGCGATCAAAGAGCAACAAAAGCAGATCGTCGAATTAAGGCGAGAAGTTCGAAGGTTGCGTGCTTCGCGGACGCGGAGACGTTAATTCACGAACCGGCGCAATTGCACGCTGATCGCGAATCCGATCGCGATGAAAGTCGCGAGCACGGACGAAAGCCCAGCGCTCATTAGCGGCAACGGAACGCCGATGACTGGCAACAGTCCTACGGCCATGCCGACATTCAGGACGATTTGAAAGATTAACCCTCCCACAATCGCCATGATCACCAGCATGCCCGTCCGGTCACGAGACCGGCGGGCATCGGTGATTAAGCGCGTCAGCAAAAGCGCATAGGAAGCCAGCAATAAGAGACAACCAAGGAAGCCGGTGGTCTCAGCGGTGACCGCAAAAATGAAATCCGTGTGCGGCTCAGGCAGGAATTTCAAACTACTTTGCGAGAACTCAGAATCGCGGGTCCCGGTGACGCCACCGGCGCCCACCGTTACCATCGATTGCCACGTGTGATAACCAAAGCCGCGCCTGTCAGCATTCTCCGGATCCAGAATCACATTGATGCGTTCCAATTTGTAACCGTGCAACAGGCCCGTCTTGACCCCAACTGCATACCCCACGGGCGCGCCGACAATGCAAACGGCCAGCGCCGCCGCGACAATCCACATCCGCACTGACGAAAGAAACAGCACCACCGCGAGTAGCGGCAGATAAGTCAGCGCTTGACCCATGTCCGGCTCGAGCAGAATCAAAGCCATCGGCAGCGCGAGAATCACGCAACCCTTCAGAAACTCCTTCCACGTTAGCGAGCTGCTGCGATGACTGCCGAAAAACTTTGCCAGCATCAACACGACCGGAATCTTGACGAATTCCGACGGCTGAAACCGTCCGAGTGGCCCCGGCAACTGAATCCAACAGCGCTGGCCGTTCACCTTCACGCCGATCCCGGGAACCAGAACTATGACGAGCAGCAACAACCCGAAGACGTAAAGTATCGGCGCGATTTCCACGAGCCGTCGGTAGTCGCTAAACGCGATTGCCAACATCGCAATTAGCGCGATCGCCAGGCCGACAATCTGCTTCTGCCAGAAAGTCTCAGTCGGCTGGGCATTGCGAATCTCCCAGACGCCGAACGCGACGATCACAATCGCCAACGCCGCCACCAGCCAATCGAAATCGCGGATCGTTCTCTTTTTTAGAACTTCAACCATTTCCTTGCGTGCCGACCTACCGAACTTTCATCGCGATGTTATCTTTGGGCGTTTCGGGTTGTCCATGTTTCTTCTGGTAATACACGTCGTAAACAGCGCGCACTGACGGCGCTCCGAAGCGTGAGCCGAGTCCCGCGTTTTCAATTAAAGCGACGCACGAAATTTCTGGCTTGAACGCCGGTGCATACGAGACAAACCAGGAATGATCGCGATGCTCGCTGCCTTCCTTGCCGAGGCTGACTACCTGCGCCGTGCCTGTTTTACCGGCGATATCGAACCCGACCAATTTGATTCCCGTGGCCGTGCCGGCTTCATTCACGACGGCCCACATTGCCTGAACCACCGCGGCGCTTTGTTCTGGCGGTATCCCGAGGTCCTTTGGCTGCGGACGATCGAACCCGCGCCCCGCGCGCTCAGGCCGGTAGTCAATGCTGTTCGGATTACCGACCGCGGCGATCGAACGCACTTCCTTCAGCACGTGCGGCACGTACATCTTCCCTTTCATGCCAATCGCCGAATGCGCGCGCAGCAAAGCGATCGGCGTCAGGACGTCTTCGCCCTGACCGAACGATGAATAGACCGTGTCGATGTCTTTCCATTCCGGATCACTTGGATAAAGCTTCGCTTTCAATTCGCGCGATGGCGTGATGCTAACAATTTCGTGCGGCAGATCGATGCCGGTACGCTTGTCGAGGTCGAATTCGCGCACCATTTGTTGAATGCCTTCAAGCTTCATCTTCAAGCCAAGCCGATAGAAATAACCATCGCAGGATTTCTCGATGGCGATATGAATGTTAGGCGAGCCGTGATTACCGCCCATGCAACGCGTGAATTTGTTCCCGACGGTGATGCCCCCGCCGCAAACCAGATTGGAATTCTCGAGCGTAATCGCGCCCTGTTGCAATCCCGCCGTCGCCATCAAGGGCTTCCACGTCGAGCCCGGCGGATAGCGGCCCTGCACCGCGCGATTCAGTAGCGGTTTGTCCGGGTGAGTGAGCAACTGCTGATATTCCGCGCGGCCTTCCTTGGTCGTGATGCGCTGCGAAAAAAGGTTCGGATCGAAGGTCGGAGCCGAGGCCAGCGCGAGAATCTCGCCATTGTTCGGATCCATCGCGATGATTACGCCCCGGCCTTGCGGCGATTTCTTCAATTGATCTTCCGCAGCCAGTTGCAGATCGCTGTCAATCGTGAGGACGATGTCCTGACCCGATTGCGGCTCAACGCGATCGAGTTCACGCTGGATGTGCCCGCGGCTATCAACAACTACGCGCCGAAAGCCATCGCGGCCACGCAACAGTTCGTCATAAACGGCTTCGACTCCGTCCTGGCCGATGATGTCGCCGGGCTTGTAACCCTTGCTTTTGTAGCGCGGGTCCTCAAGCTGTTCCGGACTGATTTCCTGTACGTAGCCGAGCACATGCGCCAGCATTCCGTTTGGCGGGTAACGACGTTGCGGCGTTTGGTCCACGCGCAGCGCCGGGAACTCCAACTGGTGCGCATCGACCCAGGCGATGTCGCCCTGCGTGGCCTCTTCTTTAATCAGAATTGATTCGAACGCCGGCTGCGTCTTGATCTGTTCAAACCGCTCGCGCAGGATTTGCGGATCGAGGTTCAGTGCTTCCGCCAGCGGCTGAATCAGTGAGTTGCGATCAATGCTTTTGGTGTCTTCGCGCGAGAGCAGAATACTGTAGATCGGATTAGACACTACCAGTTCGTGCCCGTCGCGATCGAAGATGACGCCCCGCGGCGCCGGAATCGGCAGCAAGCGAATGCGCTGGTTTTCCGCGACTTCGGCATATTTGGCGCCGTTGACGACTTGCAGTACGTACAAACGGATGGCCAGCACGCTTAACAGCAGAAGGATCACCGCTTGAATCAAGCGAAGGCGAACGCGAAGATTTTGTGAGTCGTCAACGAACTTCATGATCCGGTGAATAGTAAATCGTAAATCGTGAATAGAAAAAACAAATCACCACTGGCGGCTGGTGCTTCTTCGTCTCTTTCGACTGAAGAATCCAGAGCCACTTCGCGCCACGCGCCTCCGGACGGTGAACGTCCGTCGCTGCCGCGCCTTCTCGCTAAAATAATTGTCATTGACGTAAAGCAGAAACGTTCCCACGACTGTCGTCGCGATTAGCTTGTACGAGAGCGCCTGTACAAATGGCATCGAGGCAGATTGCCCGAGCAACCGATTCATTCCGAAATAGACCAGATTGTCGATTAACGAAGCCGCTGCCAGCACGGGAATTCGGAGCAGCGTGGTATCGAGCATCACGCGCGAAGCGACGAAATAGACGGCATAAGCGGTGATGACTTTTGAGAATCCGCTTGCCCCCAGCAATCCTCGGCCCAACGCATCAGTCGCCACGCCCGCAATCGCCGCAATTAACAATGCTTGCAGCGGTTCGCGCCGCAACGCGAAATAAACAACCAGTACCAGAACAAGATCCGCTGCCGCCAGTGGTTGCCATATGGCGCGCAATGCCGAAGGCAAAGCGATCGCGACGATCAGCACTGCGATGATCTTTAGTTGGCGCATGACGGAAAGCAGGCGGTCTGCCTACTGTTTTTTCTTGTCTACGTTCGGGAGAGACTGATCCAACTGCGTGGGTTTGTTAGGTCGATATTCCAGCACCATTACTTCTTTGAGGCGATCGAGACCCGCACTCGGTCGAATGTGAATTACATGAGGTTGCGTGGCAGATCCAGGATGCAGCTCGACGACCTGGCCCACGCTCAGACCTGGCGGGTAGATACCGTCCTGGCCGGTTGTGTAGACAGTGTCGCCCATCTGCACCTTTTCCAAACCCGAAACGTAGCGCATATCGAGCAGGCCGTTCTCGCCCATACCTTTTATCGAGCCGATCGAATTCGCAGCACCCAATTGACCGACCACCGCGCCCGCGCCCGACTTTTCGTCTGTGATCAGCATCACCTGTGCGCTCAACGGACCAGTTGAAACTACGCGGCCAACAATTCCGTCCGCCGTGACCACCGGCATGTTGATTTCTACGCCGGCCCATCGTCCCTTGTCGATCGAAACAGAATCAAACCACATGGAAGGGTCGCGGGCGATTACTTGAGCGGCAACAGTCTTGTAATTGGTTTGTTCGGCCAGCTTCAGCAGTTTCTCGAGTCGCTCGGCTTCCGACGCCTTTTGCCGGGTGTCACGAAGCTCCGTCTGCATCTGCTCGACTTGCGCGCGGAGCCTCTCGTTCTCACTCGATGCGCGGCGAAGTTCGCCGACTCCGCCAAACAATCCGCCAATGAAGTTACCGACCGCCGATGCGCCGCGCTGAACGGGATAAGCGATACTCTGTGCGACGGTGCGAATTTTTCGCTGCTTTGTTGATTCGTCGCGGGCGTCGTAGGTCATCAACGCGAAATTCAGCGCGAGCAACCCAAAAAACCACCACGGCGCCCGCTGTCGAATTTCTCTTTGCGTGCGAATTGCAGCCATTACAACATTGCCAATTGCCGATTGCCGATTGCCAATTTGTTCCAATCGCAAATCGGCAATCGCAAATCGGCAATGTTTTTACGTTCCGCTCGTCAGGCTATTGTCCCACTTCACGCGCTTCAGCAGGTCGAAATCCGAAAGCATCTTGCCCGTGCCCAGCACGACCGAGGCGAGCGGATCCTCTGCCAGCGAGACCGGCAGTCCCGTTTCGATCGAAAGCCGCTTGTCCAGATTCTTTAGCAAAGCGCCGCCGCCGGTCAGCACAATGCCGCGTTCGACAATGTCCGCGGAAAGTTCCGGCGGCGTGCGTTCGAGCGCCACGCGCACGGCGTTGATGATCGTCGAAACTGAGTCGGCAAGCGCCTCGCGAATCTCTTCGTCGGTGATGGTGACAGTTTTGGGAATGCCTTCGATCAAGTTGCGCCCGCGCACTTCGTATGAAAGTTCTTCATCCAGTGGAAAGGCCGAACCAAGTTCAATCTTAATCGCTTCCGCCGTCCGTTCGCCGATCAGAAGATTGTATTTTCGTTTTATGTATTGCGTGATCGCTTCGTCCATCTCGTTGCCGGCGACGCGCACCGAACGCGAATAGACGATACCGCTCAAACTGATCACGGCGATGTCGGTGGTACCGCCGCCAATGTCGACGACCATGTTGCCGTGCGGCTCAGTGATCGGCAGGCCCGCCCCGATTGCCGCGGCCATTGCTTCTTCGACCAGATAAACTTCCGAAGCCTTCGCGCGATAAGCTGAATCTTCAACCGCGCGCCGCTCGACCTGGGTAATCTCTGAGGGAATGCCAATGACCACGCGCGGGCTGACCCACGTTTTGCCGTTGTGTGCCTTGCGAATGAAGTGCTGAAGCATCTTCTCAGTCACTTCGAAGTTCGCGATGACGCCGTCTTTCATCGGCCGAATCGCGACGATGTTGCCTGGCGTGCGGCCCAGCATCTCTTTGGCGTCGCGGCCGACGGCTTCGACGGCGTTGGTCACTTTGTTGATGGCGACGATTGAGGGTTCAGAAACGACTATGCCGCGTCCTTTGGCGTAAACCAGAGTGTTTGCGGTGCCGAGATCGATTGCCAGATCGCTGGAAAAAAGGCTGAAAACAGATTTGAAGGCCATCTAAAAAGACTTCCCTGAATGGTAATTGGATCGCCGGAAGAGGTGAGCGGTTGTTTCCTTACCAAGCTAGCAGTCGGCTGACTTCGCGAGCGGGTTTTCGAAAGCCGCAAACAACTCACCGAGGGCAACAGCCAAGATACAACGATTCGCGCAGTAATGCTATCGGGAAATGAATGCTGCACAGAAAATTTTTGATGGCAGCATTCGATGCGAGCCAGGAGCTCGACCGCAGCGGGTATCAGCTACAACTGAAGCTCTTCAGATGGAAGTTAGCGCGTTAGCCGTTTCGCGTCAGCGGAAGACGATACTGGCTGCGATTTCCCTGCGGATCGAATGCCATAATGGTCACTTCTCGCATCGTTGAGTTGGCCGTGATTTGAACCTGGAAACTGCCGTCTGAGCCAACCAAAGCCTCACGTCCCGAAACCGAAATCGTCGTGCCCGGCGCGCCCGAGCCGCGGATGATATAAAGATCGCCGCCCAGATAGCTCGCGCTAAGACGGGTGACCACGACGGATCCAGAGCCGTTGCTCGGGGTCGCGACAATAAACTTTTGCGGCTCGCTCCAGTCGCTGGTTTGTCCGGTGGCCGCGGTCGCGCGCACGCGCCAGAAGTAAGCGCCTGGTCTGAGATCCGTCGCGCTGAATTGCGTCGAGATTAACTGGTCGCGTTCGATAACTTTTCCTTCCAGAACGAAGAAAGGTGAGGTTGCAACTTCGACGCGATAGTATACTGGCGCGCCTGTCTGTGGTTTCAACCAGCGCAACGCAACACTAGCCGAACCGTTGTTGCCGACGATGATCTTTTCCAGATCGCGCGGCTGCGCCGGCTGTGGCACTTCGAGCAATCGCTGCGGTTTCGAGATCGTTCCTGATTGATTCACTGAAACATATTCGCCTGAGTTCAACGTCGTGCGTTCACCACTTCGATTCTGGCTCTCGATCGATCCTGCGTTCACGCGAATCTCTTCAGTGCCTTCCGGGTTCACGCCAAAGCTCGCTTGCGTCTGCGCCCCGACCTGGTTCTGCGTCTTTGGAGTTTCGACTACGTTCTTCGCGCCTTCGTTCTGCTCCTGCGTGCGCACGAGCATTTGTCCGCTGTCTACAACCACGTGCACGTTGGATCTCTTTCCGCCTTCGGAACTTTCGTTGTCCCGAATAATGATCGTGCTGTTCGGACGAACGACAACTGTCGATCCGTCCGCCATCGCAATGCGCGCGCGACCATCAGCCTGCGTCTGCACTGTGTCGCCGGGATAGAGTTGAGTGTCGCTGCTCGCCAAGACCACTTCGCGCGTGGCGGCATGAATGACGCGCACGTCGCCTTCGAACGATTCAAAGCGCGCTCCCGCCGGCAGATCAGTTTTCAGCGCGACGCGCTTCAACGGGTTGCCGAATTTCCACACGTACAGCGCCGCTCCAGAAGCGACCAGGCCAAGCACCAGCACGAGCGCGGTCGCGTGGACCGCGCGCTTCTGGACTACCCACCAATCAAACTGAAACTGGCTCGTTTTTGTGACCATTTACAGCGGATTCCTAAGGCGTGAGGACGGCCTGGAAGAGTTCTTCGAGCGCCAAACGAAGTTTAACACAACGTTCGGAAGGCGTTCAAGGCAGTGTTTTCGCGCAATTTCTTGGGATTACCGGATGTAAATCGGATTCGAGATGATCCAGGGCTTCCCGGTCGCGGGTGCGGGCAGTGAATCGAGGTAGGCCTCGATTCGGTAAACACCAGGGCTGGTGACTGGGAATCGCGCGGTCGCGGCTGACGTCTGGCTGATTTCGTTTCCGTCTTTGAGGAGCACGAATCGGCTGGGAAGTGGACTCTTCGCCACTAACTCCGTTGGTTTCGCGAATGATATTTCATCGCCCATCATTTTATCGGATTGAAGCACATGGAAATCGAAGCCCGTCGGATCGCTGAAGAGATCGAACGAGACGTAACAGTGGCCGAGCGAGATTGCTTCGAGCAGAGATTCGCGAGTCAGCGGCTTGTTTTTTTTGATCAGCACGTGAGTTCTTACAGTGCGAAAGCTGCGCTCGTATGGATCGAGCTTTACTCCGACGATCTGTTTGCCGGCAGAGTCGCTGAGTCCGAAGCCGACATTTGAGTGAGCATCGTTTCCGGCAATCGCGACGAGTCTGCGATTAGTCGATCGCGCCGCATCGTCCCAAAGCTTTAAGTTTTCGGTTGGGCGCGCAAAGAAATTCGCGAACATAAGGTCTGGATACGAACGATAAGACCAAAGGCCATCGAAGAAAGTCAGAAGGCGGCTTATCTGTTTCGCGTTCGTGAACAGGTTGTAAACTTCGACACCATCGACCGCCGTCGATTGCCAACTTTGTGATTCTGATGGATACGCAGCAAACGCCAACCCACGATTCTCGTGCTGTTGGTCGATGAACTCTCTCGTCGTGTGGCGTTCGTTTGCATTAGGCGATCCGGGAATCAGCAACAGCCGATCGCCGTCCGCAGTCGAAACCTCATTTCCATTTATGAACAGCACCCCGCCATGAACTCCGTTCAGCGTCATTGCCGCCGTGTCTAAGTCCATTTGCGGATGCTCAGTCATGATTACGAAAGCCAAATCATTCGCCTTCGCAGCATCAATCAACTCCGCAAACGTTCCGGTGCTGTGCCCGCCGAGGGAGGTATGAACGTGAATCACGCCTTTGTAGTCGACGTAATCGTTTCCAGTTTCGTTAGCGACTCGTTGAGCGGCGAGTTGTTGAATCGTATTTCGCAGCCGCTTTAATCGATAGCGGCGATACGCGAACGGCGCTTGCGAAAGCAGGATTATTACGAGCAGGAAAAGAAAGAACTTGCGGAGACGAGTCATTTGTCCTGTTGGGTGTGCAATCGGCCGAGTTGCTCATTCAGCAATTGCCAGACTTGGCGCACGTGGTCTTCAGTCGTGCGAATGTTGCCGATTGAAAGCCGCAGAATGAGTTTGTCATTGAGCTTTGTGTGCGAAAGAAAGGCGCGGCCGGTCGCGTTGACGCCGTGCATAATCGCCTCATTCAGGGCATCAAGTCTTTTCTTGAGGGCTTCCCCTGTGTCGCTATCAATTTTTGGGCGCGCGCGAAAACAAACGAGCGCGAACGGCACCGGCGCCATTAATTCCCAGTCAGACGACTCTTCAACCCATGACGCGAACAGCTTCGCCAGGCGCATGTGTTCGCGAATGCGCGCGGCGAGGCCTTCATGCCCGAAGTAGCGAATGATCATCCAAAGTTTCAGCGCCCGAAAACGGCGGCCGAGCTGTACGCCGTAATCCGATCCACTGCGTACTTTGTCCTGCTCTGGCGTGCGCAGGTATTCAGGTACGAGCGAGAACGCGCGCCGCAACAAATCCATGTGACGGCAATAGAGCACTGAAAGATCGAAAGGCGTAAAGAGCCATTTGTGCGGATTCAGGACCAACGAATCCGCGCGCGCGCAACCATCGAGAATGTGACGCATCTCGGGAACGACTGCGGCGGAGCCCGCGTAAGCTGCATCAACGTGCAGCCACATAGCGTGTTGCTCGCAAATCGGAACTATCTCTCGAATCGGATCGATGCTCGAGGTCGACGTGGTACCGACGGTGGCGACAATGCAGAAGGGAAGGAATCCGTTTCGTTTGTCTTCGTCAATCGCGGCGGCCAGAGCTTTTGGATCCATGCGAAATTCAGAGTCGGTGGGAATCTTGCGCAGGGCGCGCTGTCCCAAGCCCAACGTGATGATGCCTTTGTCGATCGATGAGTGGGCTTGCTCGGAAGCGTAGACGCGCAAGAGCGGAAGATCTTTGCGGCCGCTCATGCCTTCTTCGCGGATGCGCATCTCGACACCTTCGCGCGCGGCGGCAATCGCGTGCATGCTGGAAACAGAAGCCGTGTCGTAGATGATGCCGCTCATTCCTTCGTCGAGTCCGATCATTTGCCGTAGCCAATCAAGTGTGACCTCTTCAAGTTCGGTCGAGGCCGGCGAAGTTCGCCACAGCATCGACTTCACATCGAAGGCCGCGCTCAGCAACTCGCCAAAAATTCCTGGGGCCGAAGTCGAAGTGGCGAAGTAGGCGAAGAACGATGGATGGCTCCAGTGCGTCAGCGCCGGGACGATTAATCGATCGACGTCGGCGAGAATCGCTTCCATCGATTCGCCATTTGTGGGCGGCGAAGACGGTAGCTGCGTTTTCAATTCGCCGGGCTCGATCTGCGCCAGCACGGGCAGATCGTCGATGTGTTCGAAGTAATCCGCAATCCAGTCGATCAGCTCATGACCGTAACGGCGAAACTCTTCGGCGGACATATCGCCGAGCGCCGGCGCCGCTCTTCCTTTGCGTTCCTTTGCGTCTTTGCGCCTTTGCGTGAACGTCATTCCGCCAATCCATTCACTACGCGTGAAATTCCGTTCTTGATTAATTCTACGTTGAAGTTGATCAGTAATCCGAGACGTTTGTCGGCGAGTCTGAGGTAAGTCAGCAACTGTTTCTTATGAACCGGTGCCACTGCCTCAATAGATTTGATCTCGACAACAACCTTATTTCCAACAACCAAGTCGGCACGGAAGCCTACATCCATTCGGATGTCCTCGTGGACTAGTGGAATTGCCTGCTGTCGAGTGACTGTAAGGCCTCGGTTTTGTAACTCGTACGCCATGATGGCTTCGTTGACGGATTCAAGCAAACCAGGTCCATAGCCGCTGTGGATTTTGAAAGCTACATCGACGATGTGTTTTGCGACTTCGTTCTCAGTCATGAGGCAGGTATTTTCACGCAAAGGCGCAAAGACGCAAAGGAACGCAAAGAAAACGACTAGCCAGCGGGCTTGGCGGAAAGATACCTAGAAGCCCAGTGGCTG
>DASXTE010000270.1:0-46194 GCA_036505595.1 Pyrinomonadaceae bacterium | reverse complement strand
TGACCTCTAACTTCTGTTCTTATGCCTTACACGCTCAAACGTTTACTAGTCGGCAAAGCAAAGAGAACCGCGCAAGCGATTCACGAACGGCTGACCAAGAAAACCGGGCTCGCGGTTTTTGCCTCCGACGCGCTCTCATCGACGGCATACGCATCGGAGGAAATCCTGCTGGTGCTGGCTGTCGTGTTCGCGTATGGACAGGCGAACGCTTTTAATTACGTGGTGCCGATCACGCTGGTGATCGTTGTCGTGTTGATAATCGTGGCCATCAGTTATCGGCAGACGATCTTTGCTTATCCATCCGGCGGTGGCGCGTATATCGTTGCGAAAGATAATCTCGGCACGACCGCGGGCTTGGTGGCGGCGGGAGCGTTGCTCGTCGATTACGTGCTAACAGTTTCGGTTTCGATTTCCGCGGGCGTTGCGGCCCTCACTTCAGCAGCCCAGGGAACAAGCCTGGCCCGGATCGAAAATCACAAAGTCTTTCTCTGTCTCGTTCTCATTGCCTTCATCGCCCTCGCCAACCTGCGCGGCGTGCGCGAATCAGGCGCGTTATTCGCCGGCCCAACTTACTCGTTCGTGATTAGCTTTCTGTTCATGCTTGGGTACGGAATCATTTACTACTTCACACATCCCGGCATAACCGCGCCCGCTGCACCGGATCTGAAATTGGCTGAGGGTTATCACTTGCAACCGTTGACGTGGTTCCTGCTGTTAGGCGCATTTTCCAACGGCTGTGTGGCGTTGACTGGAACGGAAGCGATCTCGAACGGCATTCCCGCATTCAAGCAACCTGAATCCAGGAACGCCGCGACGACGCTCGCGTGGATGGCGGCGCTTTTGGCGACGATGTTCGTCGGCACAAGCGTGATGGCGTACCTCTATCAGGTGCATCCGCGCGAAAGTGAAACAGTGATTTCGCAATTCGCGCGCACAATCTTCACCGGGCCGATGGGTTGGTTTTATTACGTGATTCAGGCGACGACAGCGCTAATCCTGGTGCTCGCGGCGAATACTTCATTTGCCGACTTCCCTCGCCTCGCCAGCCTGCTTGCGCGCGATCGCTTCCTGCCGCGACAGTTCGCGACCCGCGGCGACAAGCTCGTCTTCTCAAACGGCATCATCATCCTCGCCGTGTTCGCAGCCGTCTTGGTGATTGCGTTCGGAGGCGACACCAGCCGTTTGATTCCGTTGTACGCAGTCGGCGTGTTTCTTTCGTTCACGCTTTCGCAGAGCGGCATGGTGCGACATTGGCTGCGCGTGGGCCGCGCGGCGAAGAACGTTCGCGCGTCCGGCGCGGAGGTTAAGCGCAACACGGGAAGTCTCGAGACCGGAAACTTAACCGATCACCTGGAGGTTCTGAGAGAAGCAGCCCATTGGAAAAAATCGATCGTCATAAACGGCCTGGGCGCGACGGCGACTTGTGTAGTGTTGGTGGTGCTTGTCATCACAAAGTTCATTCACGGCGCGTGGATTGTCGTCGTGTTGATTCCGCTTCTCGTCGCATTGTTCCGCTCGATCCATCGGCATTACCTGGACGTCGCGATGCAATTGACGACTGAGGGTTTGCAAAAAATTCGGCCCGTCGAACACGAAGTGATAGTCCCGATTTCCGGAATTCATCGCGGAGTATTGCAGGCTTTGGAATACGCCAAGACGATCGCGCATGGCCACGTGACCGCGCTTTACATCAATCTGGATGAAGAAGCGACGCAGAAGCTGCGCGCGAAATGGACGGGTTTCGTGGAAGGCGTCGAATTGGTGGTGATTGCTTCGCCGTATCGATCTCTGGTCGGGCCATTGACGCGATACATCGATCGCCGGCTCACTCTGCATCCCGACCAGGTCGTGACCGTCGTGCTACCTGAATTCGTCCCTGCGAAGTGGTGGCATCACCTCTTGCACAACCAGAGTTCGCTGATGCTGAAAGGCGCACTGCTGTTCAAGCCGAACGTGATCGTGATCAGCGTTCCTTATCATTTGAGAACTGAGAAGAATGGCGCTAATGGACGTCGTGCCGCATGAAAAGTTCAGTCTCTCTTTGTGTCTCTGTGTGATCTCTGTGCCTCTGTGGTGAGTGTCGGAGTGGCGATTTCACCACAGAGACACAAAGATCACACGGAGACACAGAGACTCATTAGTAACTGCCTCAGAAACTGAACACGATCTGCTCTTGCACTCGATACTGACGCGGAGTGAAGGCGTTCAACGGCACAAAGAAATTCGGAAACTGTCCACTGTTACGCACTTCGTTCTGAATGTAGAGCAGGCTCTGCCAAGTCACTTTGCGGCTCAACGCGTAATCGAAGCGAAAGTGATGTGCACGAATGTTGACGCCGCTGCCTGTGCCGAGATCGTCATCGGTCAACTGTGAAATCAAAGCGTTCGCGCCCTTGATCGAGAACACGTAAAGAAATGCTACGTCGCCGCGGTTCGTTGGCTTGCCGATTTGCAGCGCCGCCAGAAATGCGTCGCGTTCGCTCAAACCTATGCCGACATTGCGTGACGCCTGGAGATTGAATGTGACCGGGAAGACTCGCGCGCCACTCTTGAAGCCTGCCCAGTTCACGCGATACGTTAAGCGCGCGATTTTGAAGCTTGGCGCGGTGTAAATCGCGCCGCCCGAAGTTGTGGTCGCATTTCCGGTCCCGGTTAACGGCCCTGAAAGCGCAATGCCCAATCCGTTCTGAACAATCAAAGCAACGCCGTTCGCCGTCGAGGCGAGTTGGATCTGATTTGGATTGCGATAAAGCTGAATATCGCCGCCGAATTGACTGCTCCACCGATCGTTGAATTTCTGATTCAGCAGAAGTCCCTGATGAAAAAGGTTCGAGCTGCGCCCGGTTGATCCAATAACCGCGCCGGCCTGTGCCAGGGGACTGCCCGGCGTGACGATCGCCACGTTCGGATTGCTCAAAATGTATTGACCGGCGCGCAGTTCCAAACTCGAAACTTTCAAGCCGTTCTGCTTGAACGAGAGTGTGTATTTCTCGTTGAAGCCGTTGAAGCGAACATCATCGTCGAACAGAAATCGCGAGTTGTCGGCGAACACTTCCTGAAGCCTGCCGCCCTGAATTTGCACAGCTTTGTTCGGGTGATAATCAATCCACGCTTCACTGATAAAGAACGGATGCCGCGCGGTCGTCGACCCGAAGTCCTGATCCATCGTCAGCGCATTGTTAATGGGTCCAGTAGCGAGCTGGCCGTGAAAACTAAGTTTCGAGTCGATGTCAGTATCAAAATTCAATCGCAGGCGATAGCGCATGCGCGCGTTCTGCTGATGTGTGAGCGCCGCAAAACCTGCGGGTGGAATTGGCTCTGCCCGGCGAAAGATGCCGTCAAACCGCAGACGAAAATCGCCGCTAAAGCGGAATGGTCCTATCCTGCGCACCTGCTCCTCGAGTTTCTTGACTCGATCTTCGACTGGTGAAGCTTGCCCACCCGGCGCCGCGGGCGCGGTGCTCGTGCCTGCGGTGGCGACTTCGGTCGATGCAGGCGCCGCCAGAACACTCAGTGAATCGTGCGACGTTAGGTTCGCGATGACTCGCTGCTGTTCCGCAACCAGCGCCATCAGCTTGTCCAGCTTCTCAACCTGCTCGCGCAATTGCTCTTCGAGCGTTTCCAATCTATGCGCAACATCAATCCTCGGCTTGTCGCTCGCCTTTTCCGCACCTGGCGCGTCAGCATCTCCAACTGTTCGCGCAACGTCGGTCTGCGCAAAGGCGGAATTCAAGAAAGTCAGCAACGCCACGATCGACGCCGCACAAAATATCGCCCGCGTTTTCAGCATGGTGGTTTCTCCAGTTAGTAACGAGGTAGGAAACTTCGGGAATCGCACATTACAGGCTATTCACCGGGCGTTACAACTTTCTTAGGAGGAAGTTAATTCCGCGTTAACTCTCAGCGTCAGCGCAAGGCGTCGCCGGGAGCGGAAACGGGGGGATCAGACAGAGACCGCAGTCCACAAATAGATTTTCTTTTAAGATAACCTTTGGGTATAGTCGTCGTCTCGAATCTAACTTCTTTTTTGTGGCGAATTCTCAGTGTCTCGGTGATCGGCGCCGTTGCGGTCCCGCTGATCGAGACGCTGTGGGGAGTGATCGCGAGACGGACCGACAATAATGAGGAGCGCCAGAGCATGTCGGTATCTTGAGCTGTTTTCAACATTCGCGCTCTTGATTTGTGTCTCGGCAGCGTCCAGCGCCCAGAACCAACCGCAGCCGACGGCGCTGACGCCCAGTGCAACACCCACGCCGAATGCTACGCCCGCTCCGTCAGCGTCAGTTTCCATTGCGCCCCAGCCTTTGAATCCCCTGACATTGGACGAAGCATTGCGTCTCGCCAATGCGCAGGCGTCCTCATATCAAACAGCGATCCTGAACGAAAAGATCGCAGCCGAAGATGTGAAGCAGGCGCAGGCGGCATTTCTGCCCAAAGTTAGCGCGCCGCTCGGCTACATCTACACTTCACCGGCGCGTGGGTTGCCGCCGAGCGAGCCGCGCGTCCCCAGCTTCATCGCCAACAATGCGATCAGCGAATACGAAGGATTCGTAAATGTCTCGGGAGATTTCGATGTCGCCGGCCGGCTCCGCGCGACGCTCGCAAAGAACCGCGCGTTGCTCGCAGCCGCGCACGCGGGCACGGATGTCGCTAAACGCGCGTTGGCCCAGGCGGTAATCGAGGCTTACTACGGTCTGGCCTTCGCGACTGCGGAACGCATCGCGGCGGCGGGAAATCTCGCGGCGGCAGAAGAATTCGAACGCATCACTGCGTTACTCCTGAGCGGTGGCGAAGTAGCCCCGGTGGATCTCACGCGCGCGCAGTTGCAGACGCTTGCACGGCGCGACGAATTTGAGAAGGCGCGCGTCAACGAAGAAGTGGCTGCCGGCTCTCTGCGCGTGCTGGTCGGTTACGATTTCACGCGACCGATCAGCACGGTCGAGCTGGCGCTTGCGCTACCAAGCGACACTGAGTATCAGCAGTTCAAAGTTGAGGATGTTTCGCGCCGGCCCGAGTTCACGCAACTGGAGCAACAACTTCGTGCCGCGCGCCAGGAAATCAGGATCGCTCGCGCGGATCGCTTGCCCGCGTTGTCTTACTCGCTCAACGGGGGGTTCGACACTGATTCGCTCAAGTGGCCGCGACTCAAAGAACACAGTGGTGTCTCAGCGGCGATCAGCCTGAACATTCCGATTTTCGATTGGGGCGCCAGCCGCAGCCGGGAGCGACAAGCGCGTCTGCGCGTGCAGGTGGCCGAAAACGAACGAGAAATCGCCGTGCGCGGCTTCACGCAGGAGTTTTACGCCGCTCGCGCGCAGGTGGCGAATGCGGCGGCGCGCATCGCGCTGGCCCGCGAGGGCGTGATCAAAGCCCAGGACAATTTGAACGCGTCGATTGCGCGATATCGAGCTGGTGAAGCTCAAATCATTGAAGTCACAGACGCACAGACGACCTTGGTGGCCCAACGCAGCGCGCTTTATCAAGCCATATTTGATTATCAGATCGCGCTGGCGAAACTAAAACAGGCGACCGGACAATGACGCTGCGAAGTCTCCCTCTCCTTTTGGGAGAGGGCCGGGGTGAGGGGCGAAGCTACGGAAAATAGAAATATCTTTTTCTTCGTTTCCCGGTAAGCCCTCACCCTAACTCTCTCCCAGAGGGAGAGGGAAACTTGAATGATCATGAACGACGAGCCAGGTAAAATGCGCGACACTCCTCAAGTCGAACGTGTTTCGATCGAGAAGGTTCGTGTGCAAGAGTCGCGGCGCGCACGGCAACGCAACACCATCATCGTTATTGCCGTAGTCGCCTTCATCTTTTTCGCGCTGGTGGTTCTCATCATCTGGCGCTGGAAAAAATCTACTGAGACCGAGTCGGAAGTTACTAATGTCGTCGTCAGCGTCAAAGTGGCCAAGGCTGAAAAAGGAAGTATCGCCGCGCAGGTTGTCGCTGTTGGCACAATTTGGCCGCGTGACAAGGCCGACGTCGCGGCGAAAATCAGCGCACAGATCAGGAAGATGGCGCTGCTGAAGAACAAAGTCGTGCGCGCCGGCGAAGTGATTGCCGTGCTGGAGTCGCGCGATCTTTTGGCGCAACGCGCCGAAACCGTCGCCGCGTTGAATCAAGCGCGCGCGGAAGAACGCAGCCTCGTCACCGGCACGATTCCGAAAACAAACGCCGAGGATCAGAAAGCCCTGCTGGACGCCCGGGCGAAAGTCAACAACACGCGCGCCACTTACGAACGGCGACGCGTGCTTTATGAACGTGGTGGCATCTCGAAAAAAGATCTGGAAGCGTCGGAGCTTGAACTAACCACGGCGGAAGACGAACTACGTCTCGAGGAGCAGACGGTAGCCCTGCGCGCTCGCTCGCTGAATCCAAACGATCGCGCGCTGGCTGCGGCCAAAGTCAACGAAGCCCAACAACACGTGGCCAACCTCGATGCACAGTTGAGCTACGCGACGATCCGCGCGCCAATTACCGGCATCGTCACCGATCAGTTTCAGTACGAAGGCGAGTTTGCCGCGTCCGGCGCAAAGCTGGTCACCATCGCCGACATCAGCACAGTCATTGTTAAGGCGCCGTTTTCCGATACGGTCGCTGCGCAATTGAAGGTTGGTGATGCGGCCAGTGTTCTGCCGACCGATGCTTCCGCGGAAGAAATGCGCGGCCAGATTAGCTTGTTGAGCCGCGCAACCGATCCGACCAATCGCACGGTCGAAGTCTGGGTGACGCTGGCTAACGGCGCCGGCCTCTTGCGCGCGAATGGTGCCGCGCAAGTGACGGTATTCGCGAATTCGAAGAACGACGCGATCATCGTGCCCGCGTCAGCGGTGACACTCGAAGCCAGCAACGCGAACGAAGGCACGGTGATGGTGGTGGATGCGCAAAACATTGCGCACGAAACCAAAGTCACCATCGGCATTCGCACCGCCGACAAGATCGAGATCGTAGAAGGTTTGCAGGGCGGCGAGACGGTTGTAATCGAAGGCAATTATGCTTTGCCCGATGGAACCAAGGTTGAGGTTGCGAAGGAAGAAGAGAAGAAGGACGAGGAGAAGTGAGTGAAAAAACCATTTATTATTTTTCATTTGACATTTGCCATTTGGTCATTTGAAGGAGTGAGAAGCAAATCACGCGACGTCCGACTGAGCTTGCCGTCGCTGGACGCAAATGGCCAAATGACAAATGTCCAATGACAAATGGCAAATAAATTTTTTCGGCCGGCGTGAGCGAGGTGCGCTGCTGTGAGGCTCGCTCGCATTGTCTCAAACCAATCCCGCGCCATTCTCGTGATCGTCGGGCTGCTATGCGCGGCGGGCCTGTACGCAGCGTGGCAGCTTCCGGTTGCAATTTTCCCGCAGACTGATTTCCCACGCATTGTCATCATCGTTGACAACGGCGAAGCGCCGGCCGATCAAACGCTGGTTTCCGTCACCCGCCCGATCGAAGAAGCGATGAACGGAATTCCCGGCATCTCTCGCATCAAATCGAAAACCGCGCGCGGCTCGTCGGAAATCAGCCTCTATTTCGATTGGGGCGTGGACATCATGCAGGTCTTGCAGTTGGTCCAGGCGCGCCTCTCACAACTTTCAAACACATTGCCGCCCACTGCGGAGATACGCAATGTGGAACGACTGACGTTTGCAGTCTTTCCGGTTGTAGGCTACAGCCTCACGTCGGATAAACGCGACCAGGCAAGTCTGTTCGATATCGCGACTTACGTTATTCGTCCGCAACTCGCGCGCCTGCCGGGTGTCGCCATTGTCGGCGTGGCCGGTGGAAAAACGCGCGAGTTCCACGTCGTAATAGATTCCGATCGGCTGGTGGCCCATAACGTTTCGGCCCAGCAGGTCGCCGATGCGATCCGCGCTTCGAACATCATCGTCTCGCCCGGATTGATCGAAGAAAACCATCAGCTTGAACTGGCGCTCGTTAGCGGACAGGCGAAAAAGCCTGACGAGCTCAACAGCATCGTCGTCGCTACGGTGAACAATGCGCCGGTGACGGTGGCCGACGTGGCCACGGTTTCCCCCGGCGTCGAGCCGCAATACACCATGGTCACCGCCGATGGTCATCCCGCGGCGCTGGTCAACATCAACCGCCAACCGGACGCAAACACAGTCGCGGTCGTCGACGAAGTGCGCAAGACTCTGGGTACGTTGCGCGGCCAAATTCCGCGAGACGTTCGCGTCGCTGCTTATTACGATCAATCTCTGCTGGTGCACGACGCGATAAATTCCGTGCGCGAATCGATCCTGATCGGTTTGTTGCTGTCGGTGGTGATTCTCTACGCATTTCTGCGCAACTGGGGAAGCACACTCGTGGCCGCGCTCGTGATTCCGGTAACCGTGCTGGTGACGTTTCTCGCCATGGGACTGGCGCACCTTAGTTTTGATCTGATGACGCTCGGTGGCGTGGCAGCGGCAATCGGATTGGTGATCGACGATGCCATTGTCGTAGTCGAAAACATCTACACGCACGTTAGCGGTGGTCAGTCGCGGCGTCAGGCCGTGCAGAGCGCCGTCTCGGAAATCACGGTACCGATCATCGGTTCGACGATCACACCCGTCGTCGTTTTCTTGCCACTCACAATTCTGACGGGCGTGACCGGTGTTTTCTTTCGCTCGTTGGCGCTGACCATGTCGGTTGCGCTGCTCACGTCGCTGGTTTTGGCGCTCACATTCACGCCGGTGCTGGCTGAACGCTTTGTCAGGGCCAAGCGGCGCACCGTGAAGGAGGACCAGGAGAGTTTACCGGGGCGCGAACTTTCATCGAAAGAGCTTGAGGAGGAAGCCGAATCCGGACGCGTGCTGCACGCGGTGGTCACGCGCTATGAATGGGTTTTGTCGCATGCACTCGATCACCGTTGGATCGTCGTGGTGATAGTGGCTGCGGTGTTGCTGGGATCGTATCTGCTTTATCGATCGCTCGGCTCCGAGTTCCTGCCTGAGTTCGACGAGAGCGCTTTCGTGCTCGACTATTGGGCGCCGCCCGGATCGTCCCTGGCCGAAACGGACCGCATGCTGCGCGATGTCGAAGAGAAGTTAATGAAGACGCCGGAAGTGGAAAGTTATTCGCGCCGCACGGGTTTGGAAATGGGATTGTTCGTGACTGAGCCGAACCGTGGCGACTACGCGGTCAAGCTGAAGCCGGGACATAAAAGAGCAACTGAGGATGTCATCTCCGATCTTCGTCAACAAATCGCCGAGGCCGAACCTGCCCTGGAAATTGAATTCGTTGGGATCGTTCCTGACGTCATCGGCGATCTTCAGGGCAACCCCGAGCCCATCGAAATCAAGCTCTTCAGCGAAGATACGGGCGCCCTCGACGCCAAGGCTGACGAAGTCGAAGCAGCCATACAAAAAGTTTCCGGCGTGGTCGATTCAAAGAGCGGCGTCGTGGTGAGCGGGCCGGCAATCACCTTCAGGATCGATCCGCAACGTGCTTCGCGGTTCGGAGTGACGGCAGATGACGTGGCTAAGACGGCGGCTACGGCGATGACCGGCGATGCCGCCTCGTACATACTGCAGCAGGATCGCCTAATCAGAGTGCGCGTCATTTTTCCCTCGGACGTGCGCAACTCACTCGACAAGGTTCGCGCCTTACAAATTCGTTCCGCTTCCGGCCAACTGTTTCGCATGGATCAAGTTGCCGACGTCGAATACGAAAAGGGCCAGACAGAAATTGAGCGCGAAAATTTGCGGCAAGTCGTTTCAGTCACCGGGCGACTCGAGGGCAAGGACCTGGGCACGGCAATCGGTGAAATCCGAAGTCAACTCGCCAAAGAGGTGAAGCTACCGCCGGGCATGACGATCGAATACGGCGGACTGTATCAGGAGCAGCAGTCTAGCTTTCGCGAGTTGATGATTTCGCTGGTGCTCGCGGTGCTGCTCGTCTTCATAACCCTGCTGATTGAATTTCGGCGGTTCGCACACCCGATCGCGATCGTCACCGGCGCGGTCCTGGCGATCGCCGGCGTCTTGCTCGCGCTTTTCATCACCGGCATGACGCTAAATGTCGTTTCCTTGATGGGCATGATCATGATCGTCGGCATCGTCGCGAAGAATGGCATCCTGATGCTCGACGCGGTTGAAGATCATCTGGCCGAGGGAGACACGTTGCGTCAGGCGTTGTTGCAATCCGGGCGGCGGCGGTTTCGGCCAGTGCTGATGACTTCTTTGGCGGCGATGCTCGGCATGTTGCCTTTGGCCCTGGCGTTCGGCGCCGGCTCAGAACTATTACAACCACTGGCAATCGGAGTGATCGGCGGATTGACGATGGCGCTGCTGTTCTCGCTGGTAGTGACGCCGACCGTCTATGCAATGTTGCGCGGGGAAACAGCGGGAAAGGAGCACGAACACGAAATTCAGCACTAGAGTTTTTGCGACGGTGATCGTCGCGGGAGTATTGTTCTCAGTCGCTCAGGCGCAAGAGAGAAAGATCAAGCGCGAGCAATTGCCGCCCGCGGTTGAACGGACCGTGGCCAGAGAAAGTGAAGGCGCGACGATCAAAGGCTTCGCTTCTGAAATCGAACATGGCCAAAAACTCTATGAAGCGTCTTTGATCGTCGATGGACATACGAAAGACATCCTGATCGATCGGAACGGCAACATCGTTGAAGTCGAAGAACAAGTGTCCCTCGATTCACTGCCTTCAGCCGTGCAGGATGCGCTGCGAAAAAGGGCCGGCTCGGGAAACATTGTCCTGGTTGAGTCGCTGACCAAGAATGGGCAGCTTGTCGCTTACTAAGCTCAGGTCAAGCACCGACGAAAGCGCTCAGAAATTCAGGTCGGGCCAAATGGCGAGAAGCTCAAGCGGCCCGAATAACGTCCCGCACTAATAACCGGAAGGATTCAGCAATGATAAATGTACATAGCGCAATGGTCGTGGTGGTGCTTGCGTTTACCGCGTTGCAGTCCGGCACTGGATACAAAGTCGAGACTCGTTATCCGGTGCCCGGCAACGGCGGCTTTGACTACATAACGATCGATAGCGCCGCGCGCCGGCTCTATGTTTCGCATGGCACGGAGGTCAATGTCGTCGATGCCGACAACGGAAAGTTGATTGGCACAATTCCCGACACGCCCGGCGTGCATGGGATCGCGATTGCTTCTGATTTTAAGCACGGCTTCACCAGCAACGGTCGCGAGAACAAGATGTCGATGTTCGACACGAACACTCTGCAACTCATAAAAAAGATCGACGTCGGCAAAGGGCCCGACGGGATTTACTACGATCCGGAAACGAAGCGCGTGTTTACCAACAACCACGGCTCGCACGACATTACAGCTATTGACGCGAAGACAGGCGAGGTCGTGGGTACGGTAAAAGCCGAAGGCGACGGAGAGTCGGCAATCGTCGCGGATGGGGTTGTTTACGTAAACATGGAAGACACAAACGAAGTGATCACCTTCGATCCGGAATCGCTCGAAGTGAAACACCGTTTCCCCATTGGGGTCGCGAAAACTCCGACTGGCCTCGCCTATGATGCGAAGACGAAGCGTCTGTTTGTTGGTTGCCGCAACGAGCCGAAGATGGTGGTGATGGACGCCGTCTCGGGAAAAGTAATTACTAGTTTTCCGATCGGCCGCGGCGTAGACTATGCAGGCTTCGACGCGTCGGCAAAACTGATTTTCTTTTCCTGTAGCGAAGGTGTCCTGGACATTTTTCGCGAAAAGTCCGCCGACGATTACGAGGACGCCGGCCCCGTTAAAACCCAACCGAGCGCGCGAACCATGGCGTTTGATCCGAAAACCAAGAAAATATTTTTGAGCGCGGCCGAGTACGTCGAAACGCCGCCCGCAACTCCCGGCGGCCGACCCCAGCGAAGCATCAAGCCCGGTTCATTTGTAATATTGGTCGTCAGCAAGTAGCTGTCGATCGTAAAGCACTCAGGGAGAAGTAACATGCGAAGTAACAGAAGTTCGGTTTACCGCTTCGCGATGATTCTAGCGACTCTACTCGCGACAGCATTCCACGCGCACGCGCAAACACCGACACCATCACCCGCCCCGTCCGCCTCCGCTTCGCCCACGCTCGAGCATGAATTCTTCAAGGACATCCTGCGCGATCAAAAAGCGATCTGGACGCTGCCGTTTCATCTGCATCGCGGCGACGCGAGCTGGCTTGCGCCGCTCGGACTTGGGACCGCGGCGCTCGTTGCCACGGATCGAACGACCGCAACCGGAGTAGCACAATTCGACGACCAGTTGTCAGCCAGTCGTGTGATCAGCTATCCCGGATCGACTTACGGCGCGGCGGGCGTCGGAGCGATTTTTTATTTGATCGGGCGTGCGCGGCACGATTCACGCGCGCGCGAAACCGGCTTGTTGAGTTGGGAAGCGCTGATTGACAGCGAGCTTCTGGTGGTCCCACTCAAGGCGATCGCCGAAAGGCGGCGGCCCCTCTCGATCCGTCACCGTGGCGATTTCTTCAGAGTCGGCACGTCGTTTCCCTCGGGGCACGCAATTCACGCGTGGGCGGTTGCCACGGTCGTCGCCAACGAGTATTCCGATCATCGAGCGGTCCAAGTGGCGGCTTACGGCTTGGCTGCGGCCGTCAGCCTCGCGCGCTTCACCGGAGAAAAACATTTTCTGTCAGACATTCTGGTCGGGAGCGCGATGGGTTACGGGATTGGGCGCTACGTATATCACGCGCATCACCGGACCAGTTCCGGCGGGAACGACGGAGATGAGGAAGAATCACTTGTGCATTCTCGACGGTGGCCCGCAATCGCGCCATTGTATGATCGTCACGCGCGCGACTATGGTGTCGCGCTCGCGTGGAGTTTTTGAGATCAAATGACGCGCACAGTAACGATCCTTGCCTTCATAGATGCGATCAATGCGCATGACGTCGCGGCCCTTGCCAAGTTGATGAGCGACAATCACACGTTCATCGACGCGCACGGCAACGAAGTGAGCGGCCGCGAGCAGATGCTCGCCGGCTGGCGCGGCTACTTCGAATGGTTTCCGGATTACAAAATCGAAGTCACGGACGTTTTCGAAGGTGCAGATGCGTTCGCCCTATGCGGTTACGCCGGCGGCTCGTTTAAAGGAAACGCGGAGTAAAGTTGGCGCTTGCCGGCGGCGTGGAAGGCTGTGGTAAGCGATGGCCGCGTTACTTTGTGGCAAGTCTTCGCCGACACGAAAATTCCGTTTGAGATTCTCGAGCGAAATTCTTGATCGCTGCGCCGCATTTCACATCAGGATTGCTTTCACTGCCGGAGTTGCTCTCCTCATTTCTCAACCCAGCTTGAGCCGGATGATCATGTAGATGGCGGCTCCCACGTTCATCAGCAAACCCACAAGCCAAATCGGCGAGCCAAAGTCGCCGATCACTTGCAGGCCAATTCCTAGGACACACCAGCCTGCAATCAGAAGCGGATGACTGACGAAGCCGCTCCGCCAAAGAAATGCAAGCAGAACTATGCTCAATACTCCGGGTAACAGAAACAGCATCAGGGTTCCTCTCCTACTTATTGATTGATTGTAGCAGTCGCGCTTTAGTTGACGCTGCCACGCTAATCAAGCCGAGCCAGGTGACTAGTTCAGATCGCCCTGGCGGCGACCACATGAGCCGCAAAGGGTATGCTGAAGCCCTTCCCTCTTGCGTACGGCTGCAAGGCCGACTCAATTTCGGATTGAATCGCGGACAATACTTCCGGAGTTTGGGCTGCCAACAAAGCGGCTGTTCGTACTCCAGCATCGCGTTCGGCTTCAAAAACGAAGGCGGCCGTTGGCACTTGCCATTCGACCGTCACCGTGCGAAAGACGAGCGACGCTGGGTCGAATCCAATTTCGCTGAGCGTCCTCTCACATGTTTCAGCTTCACAGTAACCAAAATAGTCCGGCCCTTGCGGAACTTCCGCGTTTGGTTTCGCGTGAGCTTCGACGGCATCACCGACGATTCTGGCCCCGGCACTATGCTCGGCGGCAGCCCAGACCGTAAAAGCGAAATGTCCGCCCGGCCGCAAAACACGCAAGGCTTCGGCAAAAGCCCGTTTCGGCTCGGACAGATGCAACACGCCGAAGTTCATCACCACGGCATCGAAAGATCCATCTGCAAAGTCGAGCCTCTGGGCGTCACCAGTGTGAAATGGAATGTCGGGGATGCGCGCTTTGGCCAAACGTACCATCTCGGGCGAGAAGTCTACGCCCGTGGGAACTGCGCCGGCCGCGCGCGCGGCTGCAGCCACGTATCCTGGGCCGCAAGCGACATCGAGAACGGTTAGGCCCGGCTGGATGCGGGCGGACTCGAGCAAGTGAGGGATGAATAATTTAGTGAGTCCGCTCCACGCAGATTCATACCTGCCGGCAACACGCTGCCAGCCTTCGTATTCAAATTCTGAGAATGCATCACGTGCAGTAGACATGATGTTGGAGCGAGACCCAACGATTGAGTTCGGGTGGGGATGAAATCTCACTCATCACCCATCACCCGAGTTGTTCGAGCGCTCCCGATTGTAACGCGCTACTGGTATGACGTTAAGAGAAACGTAGAAACTTCGCGTCGTTGAAAAATAAGCAAGTTTTGTCTGAACCTAAGCCGCGCGGCGTGTCCGAACTCGGAGCGGACCCGGTCGCCACGCGGGCAGCCCGCGTAGGGGTTGGATGCGATGGGATCATCCACTCAAGTTGCGCCTTGACGCGTCGCTACGGCTCATCGTCCACAGCAGGCGGCAGTAGCAGACCAGCACCAGCATGCACGCAATCCAGGTGGCGAGCTGCAGGACGCGGGGTGGGCAGTTCGTGGGCAGCCAGCAAGTGTAGCCAAAGAAGAGATAGCCGGCCGCCGGCAGTTGATAGGCGAGCACCGTCCACGGCGCGAGGGCCACAAGCCACGGCATGAGCCAGGCCAGGTACTGCGAGCCGAAGCCCGGCGTCAGCGTGAGAAACAGCCCAACGAGCAGCCCACACTGAATGAACAAAGGGACTTTGCGCCCGCGCCGGTTCATCCAAAACGAGAAGGCGACCACGAGCGCAATCAGTACACACTTGCCGACCGTCGCATAGACAGCGTGGGGTCCCACCACGTCGTGAGGCGGGTGCGCGTAAGCGAGGGTGTCGGGGCGCAGACGCGCCAGCAGGTACGTCCAGCCCCAGTGACCGTAGATGCTTGTATAGCCGAAGACCGTGCGCACGATGAGCACTGGGTCTTGCAGCACGTAAGGCAGTGAGGTTGTGAACCATAGACTCACGGCCGCAACCCAGAACTGCAAGCGCCGGCGCGCGTCCGGCAAGTAGAGCAGGAACGCGGCCGCGAACATGAGCGGCACAACCTTGATGTTGAGCGCCGCGCCGAACGCAAGGCCGGCTGCCCACGCACGCCCGCCGCGCTCGCACAGGTGAGCGGTAAGCAGCACCAGGAAGATCATCAAAGCGTCGGTGTTGCCATGGTAACCGCTGAGCATTATCGACACTGGCGAGAGGGCAACGAGCAGAAGCGGGCATGTTAGGTCGCGCCCGGGCCAAAGGCGCGCGAGCATTTGGCGCGTGATGAGGAAGCTGCCCACGTCCGCGCAGATTGAGGGCAGGCGTAGCCAGAACGGGAAGGGCAAGTGTGTCGTTTGTGCGAGCCAGCCCATCCCCCGCAACGCGTGGATCATGAAGGGCGGGCTGTTGAAGGGGTTATTGAACGCGCCGCGGACACGGTACGCGCCGAGGCCGCCTACTTGCTCGATCTTCGCCAGATGATCGGCAAAACCGGCCGCGTCGAGGGCGCCCACGGTCGTAAGCGCCAGATAGAGTTTGACGGCCGTAGCCGTCGCGAGCGCCGCCCAGACCAGCGCGCGCACGTGGCCCGCGGCGGGCGGTGTGTCATGCGTACGGCTCCACCAGCGCTTGCGCATAAGATCAGTTGACGATACGGGGCGGCGCGGAAAATCAGGGATGAAGGCGAAACGATGAAGTATGAACGCAACCGCCATTCGTGACCTCATGCTTCATGATTCATCCTTCATCCGTGCTCTCAAATTGAGCCTTGATCGGGTCGCTACCGCGCGGTTCTGACACAAAGGCACATTTATTTCACAACCTTCATGAATGTGACGCCACCGAGATTCAACGAGCCGAACTTCCCCTCCGCATCCTTTACGAAGCCGATCACGTCACCATTCCCGCCGGGCAGCATCACGACGCGAATGGTGTCCTTTTGAGTATAAGGCGTGGCAACCGTGTTGATGTTGCCCATGCGGACAGCGAGGGCTTTTTCTTTGGCGACGATCTCGATGGTGCCCAGCAGGTCGTTCGTGTACTTGCCGGCATAGTCAGTAAAAGGTTTTGTAAGCTGCCACTCTCTCTTTGCCCGCTCGGCGGCTTCAGCGGCGATTCCCTGTTTTCTGCTCTCATAAGCCTTAACTGTCTCCTGCACTTGTTTGGCGTAATCGGCCTCGAGATTCTCAGTTCGCAACCACCAGTCATAAGCGTACGCAGCGAGCATATCGGCTAACCGTCCACCGAGCGTGTCGTTGTTCACCAGCACGCCGACTGCGATTTTTTTCTCCGGCATGAACGAGACGTGGGTGCGATAACCGGGATAGCCACCATGATCATAGATTACCTTTTCGTTGCGGTACTTGCCGATCTGCCACCCGAGCCCGTATTCGCCATCGCTCGAAAACGGCGGTTCGTTACGCGTGCTTTTTGTGTATCCAGTTTGCGCATTGCGGATCAGATCGGCCGGCACCACCTGTTTCCCGTCGAGTTTGCCGCCGTTCATGTTCAAATTGAGCCACCTGCCGAGATCCGAAACGCTCATGAAAATCCCACCGGCCGACTGCATGTTGTCGTCGGTCTTTTCGAGCCGGCTTCGAACCATCTTGCCCGCATCGGCAGCATCGGTGTCGACGACATACGGCGCCGCGATCTTGAGCTTTTTGGCGCGCGCCTTTGAAACATAAGCGGTCGTGTGTTTTAAACCCGCAGGGGCGAAGATGCGCTCTTGCAGCAGGTCCTGCCATTTCTTGTGCAAATGGTAATGCAGCGCGAGCCCGTAAATGTTGTAGCCGAGGTTTGTGTAGTTGTACTTGCCAAAGTTGGCTTCATTAAAAGCAGTGCCTTCGGCAAAGACGTGATCGATCTCATGCTGTTCGATCTGGCCCGTAAAGGCGAGCCGGTTGATGAGCGGCCCGTTCCGCAGGCCGCTCGTGTGCGTCAAGAGATCTCGGATCGTGATCTTGTCCGGGATGTCATTCTTGAATCGAATGCCCGGAGTGTATTTCGTCAGCGCGTCCGAAAACTTGATCTTGCCTTCCTTATCCAGCATCGCGGCCGCCAGCGCGGTAAACGACTTGGTCGAGGAAGCAATGTAAAAAAGCGTATCGGTATCAGCCTTTATGCCGGCTTCCTTATCCGCGATGCCGTACGCGCGCACAAAGATCGGTCTATCGTCCTTGATCACGACGATCGCGATGCCCGGAAGATCGGGAAACGTCCGGATCGTCTTGCGAATTTGAGCATCGTAAGCCGCGGTAAAGTCCGATTCTGCACCGCGCGCATCGGTCTGAGCGAAAACGAAACTGCCAGCAGAATTCAACAGCAGGGCAATGAGCGAAATGACGATCGCTTTTTTCATAAGCTCTCCTGAGAAATGTTTTTTGAGGTCGTTAATAAACTTCGGTAGTGCTGTATTTTCAGTTTTCTCTGTGCTCCTCTGCGGAGACCTCCGCGTCCTCTGCAGTAATAAAAGCAGTAACCGCAGAGTCGAAGAGGAAGGCACAGAGAACTCAGAGGACTTCAAATTAGGGCGCTACGTAAGCTACGACTCGCGATACACAAAGGTTCCGTGCATGCTGCACGTAGCCTGGTTCTGCTACGCGGTTGGTTCGTCACCGCAATGATAGGAAATTGCTTTTTGCGGTATGGGTATAGGCCCGATCACTTTGAACGCCGCGCGCGAATCACCAACCAAATCTTCCGCGCGATTAATAGCACGACCTGACTCAGGATAGCCGCCCTGATTCCAGACAGGCGATATGCGCCAAGCCATACCGCGACGCCAATCATCGCGAAGATGATGCCTGCATACATCCAATATCCCGCACGGATAATTACCGGAGCGAAGACAAACCGAGTTACAGCGGCGTAGTTTGGAAGTTCTGCAAACGGACTATAAATGTATCCGAGTATCGGAATCGCAATGACAAGGTGAATCCAGCGCAGAATCGAACGTTTGGTGGCGCTACTAATCATTCAAAGCGGCTCATGAATGCGGCTTACGGGTAACCGCTCTCGGACGGCTTAATCGAGATGAGCACTCTATTGCTGACTACGCCCCGCACGTTGATGGTCACCCAAATGTCTCCGGCGCTCTCGACTTCGACAGGTAGCTTGATTACCAACTGTTTTAACCAGTCGAGGTTCGGAACTTTTCCGACGTACTCAACCGTCAGTTGATAGGTCATCTGTTGAGAATCTTCGGCCTGCGCCGTAACGGTTGAAACATCCTCGCCTTGTCCCAACTCCACATCAGTGGCAAAGAGCATCAGGCGGGTGCGCCGGTCCAGGCTAAAGTTGTGTGTCGAAATCAGGGAACAAGGCTCGCTTATCAAGGTCACTGATTCGAGGGCAATAGCACGCGCGGTATTCTCTTCAGTCAGCAGCTTCGGAACAGCCGGTGCGGCCATAGTGATTGAGAACTGCTCTGTCTTCGCCACTGAGCCGTATATCTTGACGGTAAAAGAGTATGTTCCAGGCGCGAGCGCGCCTAGGCCGTAAGTGTGCTTGAGGGTCGTGATCATTTGCGCCGATGGGCCCGTCCAGCGCTCGACTTTGGCATCAACCGAAAACTGGCTGTCATTTCTGGCCACCTCTCCCCAGTCGGTAACTCGGTAGCCGCTATTCGGGCAGGTCAACCTTACCTCAGCCGAGGTGTTGCCTCCCGACGTCGAGATCAGAATCTCCGTGCTAAACCCTGTCGAGACAGGTTCCCACGTCTCAGCAATAGCGGTACCGCTTGCGCCACAGAGAAGCAATGGCAGCAAGAAAAACATGAGTCGCCGGTATGAAGGCAATCGTCGGATCATGAAGACAAATTCCTATAGGAATAGAGATTTTGTCAATGTCGAAGGAATAAATTCAGAACTACACGCGCGCGGCGATGACGCGCACATCCCTCTCATTAATGTAAGGGCCTAACGCTTCAGTTGACGCGGCGGCGCGAATTGTTTCCCCCTTCGCCCTTTCCCCTTGCCCCGCGACGCCAATCACCGCGAAGACTACGCCTGCATACATCCAATATTCCGCCAGCATCATTACCGGAACAAAGACAAACCGAGTAGCGGAATCGCGATGACAAGGTGAATCCAGCGAAGAATCGAACGTTTGGTGGCGGCGCTAATCATTCAATCCCTTTACCTTGAGAATTTGCTGCATATATTTTTCGACTCTTGCCTCACGAGTCTTGGATTGCTTGGGGGCAGAAAAATAAAGCAAGTATGCTCTTTGCCGTCCCGGTGTTAGCGCCTTAAATGCTTTTCTCAAGGCGGCGTCCTTATTCAGCTTATTTTGAAACTCCTCAGGGACATTGAATTCCTTTGTCTTCTTAAGAGGCACTTTCAAACCGGCTTTTTCCACTTCAATGGCTTCATGAATATAGGCTTTTAAGATGGGTTTCATCCTGACTATTTCCCGAACACTGGTGAACCGAATCTGGCGGGCCGACTGCACATTCTCCGTTTGTTGGATCAGAATACCCTTGGCATCCTTCAACAAGGCGCCTTTGAAAAAGAGAAGGGCACAGTATTCTTTAAATCCATGTATTAAGACTATGTTTCTTTTCTCAAACGTGTAGCAGGGACAACCCCACTTCAATTCTTCGGTCAGCCCGCAGTCAAGAACGACATTGCGCAATTTCTCAAATTCTTCCTGCCAGTGTTTGGTTCTATTAAAAAAGAAATCAACCTTGGGATTCATTCGATTCATTTATTGATGCTCCGAATTAAAGAGAGCTTTTGACCAGCAGCACCAGCGGCATCGGTCTATCCGGTGCGGCGGTCGCGATCTCGCGGCTGAAGCGCAGCACTTTGCCGTCGAACATCCACCCGCCGTCGCTGCAGCGCGAGCCGGCCTCAATTGATTTCCCCTCGCGCACGCGCAACGCGTTCGCCGTCGCCTCACGCTCGGCGCGGTAGCGGAACGCGCGGCGCCAAAGGGATGTAAGGTCCGTTCCCAGCTCATTCATGGACGTATTCACATCGCACCGGGTGAGGCTGAAAAGTTCTTCAGCGATCAAGCGATCGTGTTCGACTGACGTTGCAAGCCATTTCGTCGGAAAGATCCGCGCGCCGCTTTTCCAGTAAGACGCCGTCTGAAACTGAAACGCCTCGAGCAGCGGCTGCACGTTGTCGCGCGCCTGTAGATCGCCGAACCACGCCGGCGCCGGCGTCGGCATTTTCCACGCGACCGCATTGATCATCCGGGCCATCGCCAACGCCGCCGTCTGCGCCATCATCTGCGGATGCCCGTCCAGCGTGCGGGCGAGCTTCCACACGGCGTGCAGGTCGTCCCACGCCGCCGAATCGTTTGCGCGCGCTTTTGTCAGACCATCCGCAACGAGCACCCTCGCTACCGTCATCTGCATCGCGCGCGTCGCGATGGCGTCCTGATGGCCTATTTCGTCGTGGCGCTCCCAGGTGATCGGCTCGCGCAGCAGCAGCTCGCGGATCGCGGAGACGTCAGGGAGCGCCATCGGTTCGCCGATGGTGAGCTCGCCACGCGTGATCTCACGCGCCACAAAATCCTCTATGGCTTCGTTCTTCGGCAATGCGTTGGCGAGCGCCGTCAGCTTCACAGACGCGTCGTTGGCCTTCTGCGGCGGCCACCGATCGGCGACCGTGTAGAGCGTCCCCATCTCTCCCGGCCACGGCTGAGCGGCCGAGGTGGCAACGGCGTCTTTGTTCCGGAACCACAGCGCCACCCAGGCAAGGAGTGCGATTGCGACTACGACTATCAGGGCTGCTTTCTTCATAGTGCCTCCGCCCTATTGCCGCTCCGATCCAATCCCGACGGGTCGGGGTTTGGCGCAGCCCAAAAGAGCGTTACGCAATCACCTGTTTGAATTGAGCCGTATCCGTGGTGGCCCATAGTATGCCGAATAGCAACCATAACAGACCGATCATGACCAATCTTTTCATCTGCAATCCTTCTTTATTCTAAAGTACTCTTGAGACACATAAACATTTAGTTTGCTCTTACTGTCAACAGGACATCTTGTGGTTTGAATCGTGCGAAGCGCAGACCCGGCTTCATAGAAGTTGACGCGGCAGCGCGAATTCATCAGCTTTCGCTGCGGACCCTCATCCTCATTTCCAAAGTTCCACCGCGCTTCCAGCCACGAGAGAGATGAGGGCGCGATCTAAGGCTTTTCGGATTTCATCCGCTTGAGCGTCACTACCTGATCGGCCGCCCCTGTTCCGCCCGCTTTCGCGTCCGCGACAATTGCCGCTTTGATCGCCTTTTGAAAAGTAACCTCATCATTCATTCTTAGCGCGATTGTCGCTTGTTGCACGTAGGCCCAGGGCAGAACGTCCTTGCGCTTGACTGGGCTGGCCAGGGCAGCCTGAATGTGTTCTTTTGCGTCTGCGAATTTGTCCTGAGAGGTAAGCGCGCGGGCGATTCCATATTCAAATAGAAAGCGTAAGCCATAATGGTCAGGGGCAGACACTTGTTCGAGCCCGGCTTGGAATTCCCTGATCGCCTCTTCGTTTTGACCCTGCCAAAACTTGATGTCTCCCTTTGTGTAAGCCGCAAGCAGCATCGCCTGCTCGCGATATTCCGGTGTCCAGTGCAGCACCTCGAAATGAGGATCGAGAGTGACAGTCTTGACTCTGAAGTTTACTGGCCAACTGAATTCCGTTCGGGCGCCCTCGATGTTGAGTGTGCGCGTCAATGTCTGACGGCCGGACTTAAGTTCTATTTTCACTTGCGCTCGATAAAAGGGCGCGGCCTGAGTAACGAGGCCTCTGACGTTTTTTCCTTCCCGCGTCCAGGTGAGTTGCCAGTCAGGAGCGCCCGTGCGCTGAAACCATTGCTCATAGAACCAGCTGAGGTCCCGGCCCGATCCCTTTTGAATCGCCATCAAAAAATCCTCCCAGGCGACTCGGCGAAACGCATACTGCCTAATAATGTCTGTCAGAATTTTGCTGAAGAGTTTTCGTCCGACTGTGCGCGATAGAAGGTCCCAAACCAGCATGCCTTTGCTGTCGGCGACTCGCATATTCATGAACTGCGTGTCGAGCGGCAGATCCGCAAGTGTGTGATCAAAACCTGTCGCTGAGCGCATTAGATACGTAAAAGCGCAATACTCCTCACTAAAACCGGGATAACCGGTGCGCCGGTATCTTTCGGCAGCTGCCGGGCCCTCGATAGTTTCCACTGCGCGTAACGATCCGTACTGGGCCATGGCTTCATCCAGCATGTAGTAACCTCGAGTTCCTTTCCGCTGTACGATGGCGCCCCACCAGGAATGGGAGATTTCGTGCGCGTAGTGAGCGGTCTTGAAACTGCCGTCAAGAGTTTCGCCAATTGTCAGGATGAAGCCGTCGGCATTGACGCCACTAAAACCCGCGTTAATGTCGGCGGGTACTTCGAGGATGGCGAAGTCAGGATAGGGATAGGGGCCAAACTCCTTGACCAGCGCGGCCAGTACCTGCGCCGTCCGCGCCAGGTACTCACCGACATTTGGCCGGGGCTGCAGCAGGTGGATCGAAACCGGGATCGGACCGTCGCGTCTGGCGACCAGATATTTCGCGAGAGCGAATGAAAGGGTTGAGGGCGTGTCGATTCGATACCGAAAATCGCCCTGCTCAGTCTCGGTTCTGGTGCTCAGTAGTTTGCCGACGGCGTGAGTTGTAAAACCGGGCGGGACTTTGAACTGAATGTTGCCGGTGCCGCGAAAGCCTCTAAGCTGGACCTTCGGTTCATCCTCCAGGACAGGATACCAGGCGGTTAGTAATCCCACCCCGAACGAACAGACGGGTCCGATATAGAAACCAAAGCCGGTCCGGTCGCCGCCGCCTGCGTAGGAAAACCGGAGCACAATCGGCTCGCCGGCTGGGAAAGGTTGGGCCGGATTAATCGTCCAAACGACTGTGGCCCAACCGGGTCGCGCAAAGGGACGTTCCTTCCTTTCCAATTTCACTGGACCGGCGGACACTCGTGGCGCAACAACTTCAAAAGAGACATCGGACATCAACTCGCTCAACGCGATCGGCACCGTCTCCCTAATGTTATTAACTGGGGGCAACTTGATCGTGCCGCTACCTTCGAGCCGGTGGGCGTCCGGCAGGACCTTTATCTTGAGGTCATATTGAGGAAGGTCACTCGCCCTGATCTGGTTTGCAGATGACTGAGGGCGAGCGACACCTGTCAAACTCATGAGGACAAACGAAAACAGCAGGACTTTCCTCATAATCGCATTCCTTCTAAAACTACGGCATTAACCGCGCAGATTCTGACGGACGCAGCGCGAACTTGTCTTGTCGGATTGAAACTAGTTTGGTTGGAATTAGCTTGTTCGTGAGCAACTCCGGAATTCGGTAGGTGTTTTGCCAGTATGGCGCTTGAACGTCCTGCAGAAGTTTGCCTGATCGGAAAATCCTGCATTAAGCGCGACCCTCACCAGCGGCTCCTCCGATGTGGCGATCTGGTGACATGCGGAGTTAATTCGGAGTTTGCGAATATACTCGCCCACGGTACAGTGGTAGTGCCTTCGAAATTCGCGGGCCAGGTAAACCGGATGCGCATCAAGAGCAACCGCCAGCCGGGAAAGCCGCAGCGGTTCAGAGAAATGCGCATCCAGGTATTCTTTGGCGCGTCTTATCCGTCGCGGGATTCCCGGTTCACGACCGGCTCGGACGTTTCGCGCGGTGGTGGCAATGAGTTCCAGCGTCAATCCTTCAAGAGCGATTGGTGCCGCGGTGTCGTCGTTTCGCAGTTCATCCCATATCTTTACCGCGAGATGACTGGAAACACGGCTGTGAAAATCGCACAGCCCGTTCACAATAGTTGAACCCTCACTGAGGCCCTCGATCCAATGTGGCCGAAGTTCTACGCTCAGGAGCTGGGCGCCTTCGCCGTGAAAACGATCGGTGTGCGCCTCGTGGCGGTTATGAAAGATCAGCGAGGATGGCCGGCATGCCTGCAACCTGCTGCCGCACGTTTCGTCATACGAGCCACGCAGCACATAGCAGAAGTAAGCGCATTCATGCTCATGGCGCGGCAGTTTCAAATTTGGTGCATATCGCGACTCTCTAAACGTTAATCCCGAGAGCGTGCGGTCACGAATAGTTTCGCCAAAGAATGAGCCTGCTTCGAGTTTGTGAATCATGAGCTTTCACCATTTCCTTGATCTCACGTCTGATGTCGGAGCGTTCGAGGCGGAACAAAGTGTGAAACTCCGACTTTTGAAAAGAATGAACCATCAACTGCGGCGCGGACGCATTGTCCTAATATGTCACGATCCTTCATTCAGCCTGGGCAAGCGACACTTAAAGTTTCCAAGAAGACGTATTAACGTGGCGCGAATTCATTCAAGCCTCGCCGGACCAATGATGATGCAAAACGCGCAACCGCCGCTACCGGTGCAGCGCCGCCGAGGGCGACGCACCACAAATGCGGGCGAGGCGCCCGCGCTCCCAGGAAACGTTAAGCTTTTTCAAATTCAAGATTTCAAACGTTACGCAAGCTGGCAGCTTGCACTAAGCGCCGCGGTAGAGTTCTTCGATCAATTCCGCGTAGCGGTCATCGATGACGTTGCGCTTCACCTTCAACGTCGGCGTCATTTCACCGTTGTCGATCGAGAACTCGTTCGGCAGCAGCGCGACGCGGCGGACGCGCTCGTAATCAGCGAGGTGCGCGGTGATCTTTGTGACGTCGAGCTGGACGATCTTCACCGCGGCCGACTGTTGGGCGATTGCTTCATGAGTTTCGGTTACCGGTTCGCCAGCCGCGCGCAAAGCGCTCTTCAAAGCTTCCCAATCGGGGACGATCAAAGCCGCAGGATACTTGCGGCTGGCGCCGATGACGACGACCTGATTGACGAACTCGCTTTGCGTCAGAAGGCTTTCGATCTGTTGTGGGGCGATGTACTTTCCGTTCGAAAGCTTGAACAGATCTTTCTTGCGATCGGTGATGAAGATATGGCCGGCATCGTCGATGTGGCCGACGTCGCCGGTCGCGAACCATTCGCCGCGCATTACGGCGAGCGTCGCTTCGGGTCTGCCGTAATAGCCGCGCATTACGTTCGGCCCGCGCACGAGAATTTCGCCATCGCCGGCAATGGCGACTTCGATGCCTTTGAAAGGTTTGCCGATCGAGCCGACGCAATTGTCTTCCGGCCGATTCGCGCAAACGATGCAGGTCTCAGTCATGCCGTAGCCCTGCAAGATTTTTATGCCCGCGCCGAGAAACGAATACGAAAGCGTCGGTGATAATGGCGCGCCGCCCGACACGAAATAGCGCAGGCGTCCGCCGATGCCTTCGCGCCACTTCGTGAATACGAGGCGATCGGCGACCGCATGTTTCGCGCGAAGAGAAATGGGAACCCGTTGCTTCTTGTCTTCCAATTCCGCAACTCGTTGGCCGACGGCGAGCGACCATGCAAAGATTTTGGCCTTCGCACCGCCGGCTGACATGCCTTTCTTGACGATGCGGTGATAGACCTTTTCAAACAGGCGCGGCACGGCGGTCATGATCGTCGGGCGGACTTCGCGCAGGAACTCACCAACTTGATCGAACGCAGCGGCGTAGTGCACGGACACACCAACGTAAGCGAAGACGTAGAACACGGTGCGCTCGAAAATGTGCGAAAGCGGCAAGATCGAAAGCGAAACGTCCGCGGACGAAATCGGCAGGCCGGTCGTTATCGAGCGCACATTCGCGATGAAGTTGTCGTGCGTCAGCATCACGCCTTTCGGCTCGCCCGTGGTGCCCGAGGTGTAGATGATCGTCGCGAGATCCTCGGACCGCCCGCGCGCCAAGAGCCGCTCGAACGCTCCGGCGTCATCGCGATCGATGGTCGCGCCACGCGCTTCGACAGCTTCGAGTGTGGTCGCGCGATTGAGTCCTTCGGCAGACATCGCGTCGAACACGATTATGTCCGTCAGACGATCCAGTCCCTCGAAGCCTTCGCGCGCGTGTTTCAGAATGCGACCGCCCGAAATCATGAGTGCCCGTGCGCCTGAGTCTTCGAGGATGAATCGAATCTGATCGGGTGCCTGCGTCGTGTAGAGCGGCACGACCACCGCGCCCGCGCTGAGAATAGCGAGATCGACAATCGACCACTCGGGCCGATTTTCGGAAATCAAACCGACGCGATCGCCCGGTTGAATTCCCAAATCCGCCAGGCCGAGCGCGATGTGACGCACGCGCCGCGTGAATTCTTCGCTGGAAACGCGCACCCAATCGCCGCCGCGTTTTTCGCTGACTGTGTTTGGCTTGTTGTGCCGCAGGATGGCTGCAAGGCAGAAGCCGGGCAGAGTGTCGGTCTTAACCTCTGGACCCCTGCTCGTTGATCGCTGGACCGTGGCCGCTGACATGTAACCTCTGATCTCTGACCTTCGGAAACTGGCGGGAAAGCTGCAACAGACTACAACGGCTTTCGGAAAAGTTACAACGCAGGGGGTGATGTTCTGGGTCCAGTGTTTCTCTGCGCCCTCTGTGAAGACCTCAGCTCGTCCTCCGCGGTTTCCTGCGCAAACTCTGGCAACAACCGCAGAGGAACGCAGAGGATTTCGCAGAGGGCTGCCGAGAAGATCGAGATTAAGATAGGACCCGCACGTGGAGTTCAAGACGCGGCGGCGACATCGATGGCGGGCGCGGGCGCAGTCTCGGTCGATTCTGGTTCAGACTTGCCGTTTCGATTCCGCCGACGGCGACGGTCATGAAGTTCGTACGTGGTGTTGATGCGAGTGTCCTGCGTCGCGATGGCGCAGATAATCACAAACAGCAGCGTATTCGCCGTTGTGTGCAGAGTGAAATCAAAGAAGCTGTGGACCAGCACCGCGAAACAGCCCGCGAGCGCGCCGGTGGTGACGCCGCGGCGAAACTCATCGTGTGTTTCGCGCCGCTGGAAACCTCGGCGAAACAGAATGACGACGAACGCCAGCCCGAGGATCGCTCCGATGAGGCCCGCATCGGAAAGCGTCTGCAAATAATCGTTGTGCGCCTGCTCGAGCCGATACAGTCCGTTGCGCGTGTCGTAGCGCGTGTAGATCACGCTGAAAGATCCGAGGCCCGAACCCAACAATGGATGTGCTTTGATGACATCCAGCGTCACGTTCCAAAAATGCGCGCGGCCGGTGGTTGGGTCTTCGGCGATCGGCGTGCCGAGGAACCGCGTGAAGACTTCGGGGCCGCTCAACAAAAGTGCGCCGCCAAGCAATACGAGCACGATGCCCATCGCGGCGCCGCCGCGCAGAAGCGTCGAGCGAATTCGCTGCGCCCGCGGCTGATCTTTTTTGCGACGCCAACTGAAGCCGGCGATGACCAGGACAAAAAAGATTTCCGCGCCGAGAGCGATGATGCCGCCGCGGGAGTTCGTCGCGACCAGAGACATCGCCATCACTACGGCGGCGAACGCGTAAAGCGGCCGTTTGTAACTCTCGAGCGCGCCGCTCGCCAGCAGACCCAGGGGAATTGCCAGCGCCAGCTCCATGTAACCCGCGAAATGATGACGGTTGATGAACGGGCCGAACGCCGTGCTCTGCGTCAGTTGCCGAAACCAGTAAACGCGCGTGCCGTCGCTGGTGAAAGATTGCGTCAGACCAAACGCGGCGAGCAGAAACCCGAAGATCGTGATCGTGCGCACCAGCGCCTTCAGCCGCCGCGGCGTGTCCACAAACATCGTCGTCACCGCGAAGTAGATCAGTAGCGCGGCGATCTGCGCAATCACGAGCCGCGTCGCATAGGGATCGAGCGACAACGAACGCACCGGCGAAAGCGATAGCCCGGCGTCGTCATGCGCGCGCCATGGCAACAACTGAACCAGGCCCAAAACGATGATTCCGAGGATGGGCCACTGCAATGGATTAACGGGAACGATCACTGACCGCAACACTGCGGCGTCTATCACCCAAAAAACCGCGAGGCCGGCCGCGCTGACCGCGAACACTGCCAACGCCCAGTAGTGTACGGTCCCGTAGGCGAGCGTCGTCAGCACAATCGCGACGCACACCGTCAGGAAAGCGAGGCGGCTGGCGAGCGTATGCCGCCGCCGCAAGGATTGCTGCCGCGCGACTTGCCTAACGGGCTTTTGGTCCGTTTGTACGCTGAGCGCTTCCGACACTTCCGTGTTGGAGGTTGAAGTCGTCATACCAAACTGTACCGAAAAGAGGGCAGATGTCGCTGACCGAACACGGCAAGCGCCCAATCAAGATCGTAATGCCATCACTGTTTTTGGTTTTGAAATCCACCGATAGTTTTTGCCAGTCGCTCGTTCCGGTTTGGACGGGCGCAGAATTCGCCAGCGGCGTGCCGTCGGCACTGTCGAGCACAATGATAACCGGCGGGCTGGCGCTATTTACTTTTTCAGTGCGCGCATAACATTCAAAGTGATATTGAGTGTTGGGTTGCACGACGATGGTTTGCGACGCGTTGACGCGATCCAATTTGTTTGGCGCACTGAAAACGATCTGCAAGCTGTGCCCACTATTGTGCCCGCTGTCGTTGATCGAAATCTGGGCTTGCCCACTCGAGGCGATCGTCCAGCCAAAGAATCGACTGGTGGGAATTGCCAGCGCCTGTTCGAATCCGCCATTGGAAATCTTTTCCGGGTCGGGGACGGCCGAGTCGCCGGCTTCGACGTCGCGAGTAACCTCCAGCGCTGCGCGAAACTGCTTCGCTTCGATCAGGGCTTTGCGCAGCGCCTGCCCACGCGCGGTCAACTGGCTTCGGTCCCACGCGCTGAGTGTCTTCCAAAGCCGCACCGCATCGTCAGATCTTTTCACGCCAACCAGATAGACACAGAACATCGCGCGCACCGGAGACTCTTTGCAGGCCTCGCTCGCAATTCGATCGACGTCCTGGTCGTATGCCTGCCAGGCCAGGTTGAACACCTGTGGCCAGAGTTCTTCGTTCGCGGTCGCCGCACGAAACAAATGCGGAAACGCCTCTTCAAACTTGCCTTCGCGTAACAGCAAATTTCCGAGGTGCCAGCGTGGGTAGTAATAGCTGGGCGCCAAATCGACTGAACGGCGCAAAGCTATCTCACCCGCTTCGGAGTCGCCGATCATCTCGAAAGCGCGGCCTAACTCGTCCCAATAACGAAAATCGTTCGGCGCTAATCGCACCGCGGTTTCGAATTCGCGCACGGTCTCCTGAAGATTCGGCGCGCTGAAATCGGCTTGCGCGGCCACGCCCAGACGCCAATGAACAAATGGATCGGCCGGTGCCCAACGCACCGCGACCCTTGCCAACTCGATGTTCGGCGCGTCGCCAGTCGTGACGACTTCAGCAATTGTGTTGGCGAGATACCAACGCGCGGCAAACCAACCGCCAATTCCCGCTAGCACGAGTGGGACGATTAGCAGGACTCGGGCCGGAATCGGATCCAACCGGATTGTTTTGATTGATGGAGAACTGGATCGCGGCATTCGGCTGAAGATTTTCAGGGTGCGTCCTGGTGTGGAACTCCGCTCAGTTCCTGCTCGCTGATGCTTTCGATCGTGATCGCCATGCGCTTCAACTCGAGGTTTTGCGCTTCGCACTCGCGCAGAATCTCAGTGATGCGTTCATGAGTAATTCTCGGCGTTGAGATGAGCACTTGCTCGATGTTGTGCTCTGTGATGATTCGATGAAACATCCCGTTGCCGCCAAACACCGGGTAGCCGTGAATGACTTTCCCGCGTTTCTTCGGATCGTCATCCATAAAGCCGACTGGTGCGCAGTGCAGGTCGCGGTTGTTGAGCAGTTCGCGCAAGAGCAATTCGCCTGCGTCTCCCGCCCCGTAGATTAGTGCCCGACGTCCGACCGTCGCGCCACCCGACGGCAGCAATTGTCGGAACAGGCGAAACGCCATGCGGCTCCCCGCCAGAAGCATCAGCATCATCACCGCGTCGATCACGAACACTGCGCGCGAGAATCCCTGAAAACGAAATTTGAAAAGAATGATCAGCATGCTGATAACGCTTCCCGCGGCGACTGCCTTCGCGAAGACCAGGAAATCGTCGATGCTGGTATAGCGCCAGATGCCGCGATACACGCCGAAGAAAAGAAACGCCGCCAGCCGCACCACCACAACAATCGGTATCGTGCGCAGGAAAAGAGCCCGCGCGGGACTGTCCGAGAAACCGGGGAGGGTCAATAGGTAGGCCGACCAGTAAGCGAGAATGATCAGGCCGACGTCCAGCAATACTTCGAAGATCCGCCGCTTGTACGAGAAGTCGATCAGAAACGCGAACGGCGGCTTCTCACGCGCGGCGACAACTTGCGATTCTGCGTCGTACGCCTTGACCCCCGCGAGATAAACGCCGAGCAACGTCAGCACAATAGTGAAACCAAACAGGATCGCAATGCTGACGTCGGATCGCAATTCGCGCACAGCCAGGGCCAGAAAGCCTGAGATTGCCGCTAATCCATAGAGCATCAACACGGCGCGTTGCTCCGACATGCCCAGCGCCACCAATCGATGTGAGGTGTGATCGCGACCACCTTGCGACGCCGCCCGACCCGAAAGCTTGCGCAGGATCGTGACGAACGTCGTGTCAAAGATCGGAATGAACAGCACGAGGATCGGCACGGCGAGCACCGGCAGGAAACTGCGCGATCGCCCGCCGGCAAGATTGATCAGTGCTGCGCTTGCCAGAAAAAATCCGATGAACATCGAGCCGCAGTCGCCCATGAAGATCGAAGCCGGATGCGAGTTGTAAACCAAAAAGCCCAGCAGTGCTGCGGCGAACACGCCCATCATCACAGCTTCCAGCGGCTGGCCGCTGGCGACGAAGTTCAGCGTCAGAAAACCGGATGCGATCGCCGCGATACCCGTCGCCAGGCCATCCATGTTGTCGAGCAAATTGATCGCATTCGTGATTCCAATCAGCCAAAAAATCGTGATGACTACATTGATTGAAGCCGAGCGCGTCCACGGCAACGCCAGCCCGTAATTCACTACGGCCGCCGCGCCGATGATTTGTCCGATAAGTTTTTGGTAAGGCTTCGTGTGAATAACGTCGTCGACAAGCCCGACAAAAAAGAGAAACGTGCTGACGGTCACAATCACCCACGTCTGCGGCGTGTGCGGCAGAAACAGGATGTAGGTAACGACTACTGCCAGCCAAATTCCCAGCCCACCTAATATCGCCGTCGGCTTCTTGTGCCAGCGATCGGTTTTCGGCTTTGCGACGATTCCCAGACGTCTTGCCAGCAGGCGCACCAACGGCGTCAGCGCCAGAGCCAGGCCAAAGGACACTGCGGGCGGGATATAACTGGAAACCTTCAGCGGAAGCATCGAAAATGTGTTAAGTGAACGCGTTAGAAGCTATTCTAAGCCTGCCGCAAAGGCAAGTCACAAATATTTGGCGATGTGTGACGTACGATCCATACCTTCGCAAGCTAACAGCTTGCGCTACATTTTCAATGGCGGCTATTCTCTCTCGCGATGGCAGCCACGACAATTGGCGTAATAGGGTGCGGCTATTGGGGGCCGAACCTTTTGCGCAACTTTTCCGAGAACGAGGCGGCGCAGGTAGCTTGGATCTGCGATACGGACCAGACGCGGCTCGCCGCGATGGGCCGGCGTTATCCTGCCGCGCGCACAACCAGTGATTATCAGAAGCTGATCTCAGACCCCGACCTCGACGCGATTGCTGTTGTCACGCCGGTTGCCACTCACTATCAGATTGCGAAAGAAGCTTTGCTCGCCGGTAAACATGTGCTGGTCGAAAAGCCTTTGACCGCGACCGTGCGTGAAGCTGAAGAACTAATTGAACTCGCCGAAAAGAACCGGCGCACGCTGATGGTCGATCACACGTTCGTTTACACCGGGGCCGTGCGCAAGATGAAGGAGATTCTGGCGAGCGATGGACTGGGCGATCTGCTTTATTTCGATTCGGTGCGCATCAACCTGGGATTGTTTCAGCGGGACATCAACGTGCTTTGGGACTTGGCGCCGCACGACCTTTCGATCATGGATTATCTGATCGAGCGGCAGCCGCTCGGGCTCAGCGCGCTGGGCAGTTGCCACATCGAACCGGGCATCGAGAACATCGCTTACATGGTAATGAAGTTCGACGACGATTTCATCGCGCACTTTCATTTCAACTGGCTCGCGCCCGTGAAGATTCGCCGCACGCTGATCGCCGGCGCGCGCAAGATGATTCTCTACGACGACATCGAACCGACCGAAAAAGTGCGCGTCTACGACAAAGGCGTCACGGCGAACCGCGTCGGCGATCGTGAAGCTGAGTACCAAACGCTGGTGAGTTACCGCACGGGTGACGTTTGGGCGCCGAAGATCGACGCGACTGAAGCTTTGAATTATGTCGTCAGAGAATTTCTCGATTCAATTTGTAGCGGGCGCAAAGCTTTGACCGACGGTGAAGCCGGCTTGCGCGTTGTGCGCTTGCTCGAGGCGGCGCAATGTTCGATCAAAGAGAGCGGACGCTTCGTCGAGATTTAGCCGCTTTTGATTTTCAGATGTTGCCGGCGAAGACACTGCGGCAACTCCAACCTCGTTTGCAGGGACCAGCATTGTCACTCCACGGAAAACGCGTCCTCTTCATCTCGTACAACGGAATGCTGGATCCACTCGGCCAGACGCAGGTACTGCCATATCTGAAGCAGTTGGCCGATCTCGGCGTTGAGTTCACGCTGTTGAGCTTTGAACGCGCGGCTGCTTACACGCCGGAAGGGCGCGAGAGATGCCGGGCGCTTCACGCTGAATTGAAGCAGCACGGAATTGATTGGCATTGGTTGCGCTATCACAAATGGCCGTCGCTGCCCGCAACGGCATACGATGTCTTCGCCGGAACCATGGCCGCGCGCCGGCTGGTACGCAGCAAGCAGATCGATTTGGTCCACGCGCGCAGTCACATCCCGGCGACGATTGCGCTTCGCTTGAAGCGGCAGTTGGGTATGAAGATGATTTTCGACGTGCGCGGCTTACTGGCCGATGAATACGTCGATGCGGGTCACTGGCGCAGAGACTCTCTAGCTTATCGAATCACGAAGAATGCCGAGCGCCGCGCGCTTCAGGCCGCCGACGGCGTTGTCACGCTCACGGAAAAAATCTGGGACGTGATTATGGATTGGGACAGCCTGCGCGGCCGAGCTGTGCCGCACGCGGTCGTGCCGTGTTGCGCCGATCTGGAAATATTCCGGTTTGATGCCGCGGCCCGCGCGCTGAGGCGGACGGAACTCGGCATTGCAGATCGATTTGTGGTCGTTTACAGCGGCTCGATTGATGGTTGGTACCTGACGGAAGAGATGTGCGATTTCTTCGTCACGTTGCGGAAGCGGACGCCAAAAGCATTCTTCTTTTGTCTGACGCCGGGCAATCGCGAACGCATTACGACGCTGATGAACGAGCGCGGCGTGTTGAGTGAAGACTTCAAAATACTTTCGGCGTTACCATCAGACGTGCCGTCGTATCTTTCCGCCGCAGATGCAGGCCTGGCGCTTATCAAGCCGTGCTTTTCCAAGCAAGCTTCGTCGCCGACAAAATATGCCGAGTATCTCGCGTGCGGTTTGCCGCTGATTATCAATGCTGGCATTGGCGATTCAGATACTTTGATCACGGAACATGACGTCGGTGCTTTGGTTCGCCAATTCGATGAAGCGGATTATGCACAGGCCGCGACCACGATCGAGCGGATGACGAGTGATGTCGAGAAGACTCGCGTGAAGACGCGTGCGGTCGCGGAAAAGTTATTTGACGTGCGCGTCGTTGGGCGTGAACGATACTCAGAACTGTACGAGCAAGTGTTCGACGCTTGACGACTGAATTCGGGGAAACGTTTCGATCGAGTTCAAATGAAAGTCCTGGCTCTGGCGTCTTATCCAAAGGAAGCTGCTTGCACGCGCTATCGCGTCGAGCAGTTTGTGCAGCCGCTGGCCGAGCGCGGCATCACCGTGACGGTCCGGCCGTTCATCGATTCGGATTTGTTTGCGCGGTTGTATCAACAGCGATCGTGGCTGCGAACGGCGTTGGGGCTAACAAAGTCGGGGTTGTTGCGGCTGCGGGACGCTGTCGCTGCGGCCAACGCCGATGTCGTACTGGTGCAGCGAGAGGCGATGCTCATCGGGCCGCCAATCATCGAGTGGCTGACGACGCGCGCGTTGCGGCGGCCGATGGTATTGGATTTGGATGACGCAACCTACGTCCCTTATACTAGCCCGACCTACGGTCGCCTCGCGAAAGCGGTCAAGTTTTTTGGCAAGACTGATGATTTAATTCGCTGGGCGCGCATTGTCGTTTGTGGAAACCAAACAGTCGCTGAATACGTTTCGGGCAAGGGCGCGCGGGCCGAAATTATCCCGACGGTTGTAGATTTGAAGAGATTTTGTCCGAACCGAACCCGCGACGCATCGATGCCGGTTCTGGGCTGGGTAGGGTCGCACTCAACTTTTCCTTTTCTGGAATCGATTTTGCCGGCCCTCACCGAATTGGCGAAATCGCATTCATTCAAACTGAAAATCGTAGGGTCGGGGCAAGCGAGCGTATCGGTTCCGGGCGTAGAGGTTGAGAACCTTGAGTGGAGTTTGCAGCGTGAGATAGAAGACTTTCGCTCGGTTGATATTGGGCTTTATCCGCTGAAGGCGGACAACAACTGGACGATGGGCAAATCAGGTTTCAAAGCGATTCAATGGATGGCCGTGGGCATACCTTATGTCGCCACGCCAATCGGCGCGGCGGCGCAAATCGGAGAACCTGATGTAACACATTATTTCGCTAACACGCCCGCCGAATGGATCGCGAAACTCCAGTTGCTGCTTTCCGACGCAGACAAGCGTCGCGCGATGGGCGAGGCAGGTCGGAAGTATGCTCTCGAGAATTTTGATTTGAATGCGCAAGCCGACAAACTGGCAAGAGTGCTGCGCGAGGCCGCCGGCTAACATCTTCCAAACGCTGTAAATGTACATACTCGGACTTACTACTTTAGGCGACGCGGCCGCGTCTCTGATTGGCGACGGAAAAATAATTGCCGCTGCTGAAGAGGAGCGCTTTTCGCGCGTCAAACACCACAGCGGTTTTCCATATCGCGCAATCCAATACTGTCTCGATGAAGCAGGAATTTCGATCGGCGACGTGTCGCATGTGGCGTTGTACTGGAAGCCGTGGATCTTGCGACACAAAGCGATGCAGGCGATCAAGGCCGGCGCGATCTCAGCGGACATGTTTCGCGCGCGTGTGGACCGCGGTATCGACCAGGTAAGCAAGAGCTACCTGGGAATGCTGCGCTATCCGCGCGAGATTCGTCGCCATTTTGGTCCGAGCAATTTCAAGTTTCATTACTTCGAACATCACTTGTCTCACGCGGCGAGCGCATTCTATCTCTCGCCTTTCGAATCGGCTGCGGTGCTCACGATGGATGGCACGGGCGAGGACACGACGACCATGTTCTCGCATGGTGAGGGCTTGAGCCTGAAGCCGCTGAAGAGAATCAAGCTGCCGCACTCACTGGGCCAATTCTATTCGGCGGTGACGAACTTCATCGGTTTCGACATGTTCGCCGGCGATGAGTGGAAACTCATGGGGCTGGCGGCGTACGGGGAACCGGTGTACAAGGATTTCTTTTCCCGGCGCGTCCTGTCGGCGAACGGCAATGGCGATTTTCATTTGAACATCCGCACGCTCGATCATCATCTGGCAAAGCATTATCAGTTTCCTGATGAACTAACTAAGGAATTAGGCCCGGCGCGCCAGCCTGACGAGAAAATTGAAAAGCGCCACATGAACATCGCCGCGAGCGCGCAAAAAGTTCTGGAAGAAGTCGTGCTCGGCCTGTTGCAGAATCTTCATGAACAGACCGGCGAAAAAAATCTCTGTCTGGCGGGCGGTGTGGCGTTCAATTCGGTCATGAACGGCCGCATCATGCAGGAGTCACCGTTCGAGAATTATTTCATTCAGCCCGCAGCGGGTGACGCTGGTTGCTCGCTCGGCGCAGCTCTACTCGTTCACCATAAATTGTTGAAGCAGCCGCGCGGGCCACAGATGGAGCACGCGTACTACGGGCCCTCGTTCTCTTCCGAAGAATGCGCCACAGCTTTGCGGGCCGCCGGATTGGCGTTTGAGACGCTCGGCGAAGACGAATTGGTGGCGCGCGTGGCCGCGATGCTTGCCGACGGCGCGATCATTGGCTGGTTTCACGGCCGCATGGAATTCGGGCCACGCGCGCTGGGCAGCCGCAGCTTCCTGGCCGATCCGCGCCGCGCCGACATGCGACAGTTGCTTAACGAGAAAGTGAAACTCCGCGAATGGTTCCGGCCGCTGGCGCCCTCGATGATTGAAGAGGCAAGTCCGCAGATTTTTGGAATCGATCACCGCGATCCTTTCATGGTCACCGTTTTGAATGTGCGTGACGAGGTGCGTGACGCTCTTCCCGCGGTAGTCCACGTGGACGGTACGGCACGGCCGCAAACGGTCAGCCGGAAAACAAATCCGCGATACTGGAAGCTGTTAAAAGAATTCGAAAGTGTCGCCGGAGTTCCGGTACTACTTAACACCTCGTTCAATATTCAGGAACCGATTGTGTGCACACCCGCCGACGCTATCCGCACGTTCCAGGGCGCGAGTTTCGATGCGCTCGTGCTGGAAGATCATCTTGTCATGCGACAGGGCGTCGATGTCGGAAAGGCTCGGGGTTAAGTGAAAGTTCGATGAACGGGGTTCTGATTTTCCTCTGCTTGTTGGTAGGCGTGCTGATTGTCTTGGCCGTCCCCTCGATGGCTGCGCCGTACGCGGCAGATTACGGCGTAGCGATTAATGCTTTTTACACCGGCAAAGCGCTGCTGATTTGCGCCCCGTTCGCGGTAATTGCCGCCTTGTACGCATATCGTCAGGAGCGACACGGTTCATTTCTGTTGAAAATCTTCATCGCGGCGCTGTTGGTTCGAGTGATTGTGGGCAGCCTTATCTTCGCTTTGCGCGGCCAGGATTTTTTTGGCGGCGATGCGATCACTTACGATTTTCTCGGTCAAACCCAATTACAAGCCTGGGCGGGTGATAGTTATGCACGGGTGCTGATAAGCAACCGAGCTTCCGGTTGGGGCATGGGCTATTTTGTTGGCGGTGTTTATGCGCTAATCGGTCGCAACATGCTTTCCATCCAATTCATCAACGCCGTGATGGGCGCCGTGACTGCGCCCGTAATTTTCATCTGCGCGCAGGAAGTGTTCAGTAACATTCGAGTATCCAAGCTGGCAGCGCTGGCCATCGCGTTTTACCCTTCGTTGATACTCTGGTCGTCCCAAGGGCTAAAAGATGGTCCAATTGTTTTTCTTCTGGCGGTGGCGATCCTGACAACGCTAAAGCTCGGAAAGAAATTTAGCGTAAGTTATCTTGCCATCCTGTTGTGCGCACTCTTGGGCCTCCTGAGCCTGCGGTTTTATGTCTTCTATATGATTGGCGCAGCGGTGGGTGGCGCCTTCGTGATCGGAACCAGAAAGTTCAACGCAATTTCCTTTGCTCGCCAGTTCATTATTCTTATCGTACTGGCGATTGCTTTGGCATACGTCGGCGTTCCCAGATTCGCATCCGAGCAATACGGAACGTACGGCAGTCTTGAAAAGGTCGAGCAGAGTCGCCGCGACATGGCGCGTCGTGGCGAATCGGGCTTTGGCGAGGACGTCGATGTGTCGAGCGTGAACGGGGCGATTTCTAACATACCGCTGGGCCTGCTATACCTTTTGTTCGCTCCCTTCCCGTGGCAATTAGCGTCCCTGCGACAGGTAATCACGCTCCCCGAGATGATTATTTGGTGGGCTTCATTTCCAATGATGATCCTCGGATTTTGGTTTTCCTTGAAGTATCGACTGCGGATGATTGCGCCCATTTTAATTTTCACGACTTTGCTTTCGCTGATGTATTCGGTCTTCCAGGGCAACGTCGGCACGGCTTACCGGCAGCGGGCGCAATTACTTGTTTTCTATTTTATTTTTGTCGCGGTGGGTTATGTCGTAGTGCTCGAGAAGCGTGAAGAGAAAAGGCGGCGGCAGTTTCAGCCCGCGATCATTACGCCGGGCTTAACTCTTTCGGCGACGGAGCGTCGCACTTAGGCCTTCTTATGAACGGGGTTATCGCTTTTCTGGCTTTCATAGTTGTCGTGGGCACTTTGATCTTCGTGCCACCATTGGCGGCGCCTTACGAACCCATCTATGGATCTGTAACCGTGTTGACGTGTGCCAAGGCGCTGGCCGTCTGTGCCATCGGCGCCATCGGCGCGGGAATACTGGTACGGCGCATTCCGTCACACGGGCGTTATCTTCTAAAGCTCTTCCTGTTTGCGCTGCTGGTTCGAATGGTCATCGGCGCGGCGATCTTTGTTTTCAGCGCGCAGGATTTTTTTGGCGGCGACGCCTGGACCTATGACTATTTTGGCATGCAACAGGTCCTGGCATGGGGCGGCGACAAGTATGCGCAGGCAAACGTCGATTCGTTTACGGGCCAGGGCTTTGCGTCCGCGTGGGGCATGTTGTATGTCGTCGGGGCCATCTACGGCGTCATCGGACGGAACATGCTCGCAATTCAATTCTTCAACGCCGTGCTGGGAGCGGCGACGGCGCCGCTCATCTTCTTGTCGGCCGAAGAAGTATTCAAGAATCGGCGTGTCGCTAGAATAGCAGCGTTGAGTGTGGCGTTTTACCCGTCGTTGGTCCTATGGTCGTCGCAAGGTCTTAAGGACGGTCCGATCGTTTTCTTTCTCGCGCTCAGCATTCTGGCGACATTGAAACTGGGCCGGAAGTTTAATGCCGCCTATCTGATCACGCTGATCGTTTCTCTTATTGGTGTGTTGTCATTTCGCTTTTACGTCTTCTACATGCTGATTGCCGCCGTCGGCGGGTCATTTGTGGTCGGCATGAGAACGCTGACAGCGCAGAGCATGGCGCGCCAGTTCGTCGTGGTGCTCGCCCTCGGTTTATCACTGACGTATCTGGGCGTGACCAGATACGCCAACCTTCAATTCGAGCAATACGCCAACTTGGAACAACTACAGCGTAGCCGCCAGGATTTGGCCTCGTCGGCAAATTCCGGGTTTGGCCGCGACGTCGATGTGTCGACCACCACGGGAGCCTTGCTGACGATTCCCACTGGCATTGTCTACCTGTTGTTCGCGCCGTTTCCGTGGCAACTGGGTTCGTTGCGGCAAAGCCTAACTTTTCCGGAGATGCTGATCTGGTGGGCGGCCTTTCCATTGTTGATTCTCGGTGTTTGGTTCTCGCTCAAGTATCGTTTGCGGCAGATGTCGCCTATTCTTATTTTTACTTCAATGTTGACGGTGGCCTATTCGGTTCTTCAGGGCAACGTGGGGACTGCTTACCGGCAGCGTGCCCAAATACTGGTGTTTTACTTCATTTTTGTCGCCGTCGGCAGCGTATTGGTGAAGGAGAAACGTGATGCGCGGCGCCGGCGGACCAAAGAAGAATTGCGGCTGGCAACTCTGGGATTGAAGTCGGAACTATTGACCCCAGAACAGCGTGCTTAGCTGATGAAGCAAAGCCGCGCGCGCATTCCTTTTTTCAACTACACTATCCAGGGACTAACAAAGTGTGTGGCATAGCCGGAATCGTTCGCGCTGATGGAGCGCCCGTCGACCGCGATTTACTTCAGCGGATGAACGAGGCGATCCGTCATCGCGGTCCCGACGAAGACGGGTTCTATTTCAATGACGGCGTCGGTCTGGCGATGCGGCGCCTGGCGATCATCGATCTAAAGAGCGGGCAGCAACCCATCCACAATCACGATCGGACCAAGTGGCTGATTTTCAACGGCGAGATTTACAACTATCGCGAAGTTCGGGCGCAACTTGAAAAGCTAGGCCATCAATTTTACACCGACAGCGATACGGAAGTGGTCGTGGCCGCGTACGACGAGTACGGGACTGAGTGTCCCAAACATCTGCGTGGCATGTTTGCGTTCGCGATTTGGGACGAGCGCGACAAATCGCTTTTTCTCGCGCGCGATCGCGTTGGAAAGAAACCGTTGCTTTACGCGCAGCTTCCCGGACAGCTTGTCTTTGGCTCGGAGTTCAGCGCGCTCGTGCTACATCCGGACATCAGCCGCGACGTCGATTTCGAAGCCATCCATCATTACCTTTCGTTCATTTGCGTGCCCGCGCCGCTGACCGCGTATCGGGCGATTCGAAAACTGGAACCCGGTCATTGGCTGCTGTGGCGCAACGGTGAGATCAAGATCGAACGTTACTGGCAGCTCGATTTTTCAAAGAAGACTTCGATCACGGAAACCGAAGCCGGCGAACGCTTGATCGATTTGCTGCGCGAATCTGTGCGCATTCGTCTGATGTCCGAAGTTCCATTAGGAGCTTTCCTGTCGGGCGGCATCGATTCGAGCGCGGTGGTCGCGCTGATGGCCCAGGAATCAAGCGAGCGCGTAAAGACTTTTTCCATTGGTTTCGAGGAGCAGGATTTCAGCGAGCTGCATCACGCGCGGCGCGTCGCCGAGCACGTGGGCGCCGACCATCACGAGTTCATTGTGCGGCCGGATGCGATGGAGATTCTCCCGACGCTGGTCGAGCATTACGGCGAACCGTTCGCCGACTCGTCCGCGATTCCCAGTTACTACGTCTCGCGCGAGACGCGACAGTACGTGACGGTGGCGCTGAACGGCGACGGCGGCGACGAATGTTTTGCCGGCTACGAACGTTATGCGGCGATGAGCCTGGCGCAAACCTACTCGGCGCTTCCGGCGGTCGTGCGCAAGGGGTTGATCGGCAACGTGACCGGAGCTTTACCGACGCCCAAATCGCGCGCTAATCCGGTCGGCAAAGCAAAGCGATTTATTGCGGCGGCGTCTTTGTCGCCGATCGAGCGTTACTTGCGCTGGATTAGCTCGTTCGATGAAGAAGCCAAGCAGAATCTCTACACAGAAAGTTTTCGCGCTGAGACTGCCAGCTTCCGGACTGCCGGCTTCATCGAGCCGTGGTTCGCGAAAGCCAACGGCGCGGGCATTGTGGACGCGGCGCTATTGACGGACACGATGACTTACTTGCCGAACGATCTCCTCGTCAAAATGGACATCGCCAGCATGACGGTTTCTCTCGAAGCGCGGTCGCCTTTTCTCGATCATCATCTGATGGAGTTCGCGGCCAGCTTGCCGGAAAAAATGAAGCTGCGCCGCTTGACGACAAAACATTTGCTCAAGAAGGTTCTGAAAGAGATCGTCCCGGGCGAGAACCTGACCCGCAGAAAAATGGGGTTCGGCGTGCCGATTGGGTATTGGTTTCGAAGTTCGATGCAGAGGTTTCTGCGCGAGACACTGCTCTCGGAAAAAGCTTTGAGGCGCGGGCTGTTCAAACCTGAGCGCGTGCGCGCGATCGTCGACGAGCACGTCGATCATAAAGCCGATCATTCACATCGATTGTGGTCGCTGCTGATGCTCGAGCTGTGGTTCGAAAGATTCATTGATTAAGAGTGGTCTTTGTACTTGGAGCTTTGGTCTTTGTGTTTTTGTCGTAATTAAATTTAGGCATTGCCATTCGAGAAGCGCTTGATATCGTAAGACCGAAGTCCAAAGATCAAAGATCGAATCACCGGAGGTGATTTCTTGAAAGGTGTTGTTCTAGCTGGGGGATCGGGGAGTCGCTTGCGGCCGTTGACGGCTGTGACTAACAAGCACCTCCTGCCCGTTCATAACCAGCCGATGATTTACTATCCGATTCAGACGCTGGTCAACGCCGGCATCACCGATATCATGATCGTGACCGGTGGAAATTCAGCAGGCGATTTTCTCAAGCTGCTCGGCAACGGAAAGGCTTTCGGGCTGAAGCACCTGAACTACACTTATCAGGAAGGCGAAGGCGGCATCGCGGCGGCGTTGTCGCTGGTCGAGCATTTTGCCGACGATGGACCAATCTGCGTCGTGCTCGGCGATAACATCATTCAGGGGAACATCCGTGTGGCGGCCGATGCTTATCGCCAGCAAGGCGGCGGCGCAAAGATTCTGCTGAAGCGAGTGCCCGATCCGCAGCGCTTCGGCGTTCCTGAGTTCGACGGCCGGCGCGTCGTCCGCATCGAAGAAAAACCGAAGCAGCCGAAATCCGAATACGCCGTGATCGGGATCTACATGTACGACGGTCGCGTGTTCGACATCATTCGCACGCTGAAACCATCAGGTCGCGGCGAACTTGAAATTACCGACGTGAACAACGCTTACATCGAACGCGGCGAAATGACCTGGGACGAACTCGAGGGTTGGTGGACCGATGCCGGCACTTTTGAAAGCCTTTTGCGAGCTTCAAATCTGGTCGCCGAGACGGGCGCAAACAATCAGGACGTGAAACATGCAGCAGAAGTCGGCGCCAATGTCTGAGATTTTCCAGACCGGAGACGTGAAGGACGTGATTGTCCGCCGGCTTCAACGGTTCAACGATTCGCGCGGATGGCTCACCGAACTTTTTCGGCACGATGAGCTGCCGGCTGAGTTCTTTCCGGTGATGGCTTACATTTCATCGACAAAGCCCGGCGTCGCGCGCGGCCCGCACGAGCACATTGACCAGGCCGATCTCTTCTGCTTTCTTGGGCCTTCGAATTTCAAGCTTCGCATGTGGGACAACCGGCCGGACTCGCCGACTTACCGAAACGTGATGACGCTGGTTGTGGGTGAAGACGACCCGCACGCTATTGTCGTACCCAAGGGCATCGTTCATGCTTACCAGAACATCGGCGACAAAGACGGGATCGTCATCAACTGCCCAAACCGTCTTTACCAGGGCGAAGGCCGGCGAGAAGAAATAGATGAGATAAGACACGAAGACGATCCGCAGACGATTTTCCGCATAGACTAGCCCCGGGATCGCGGGCATCTTGCCCGCTTCTTGATTGATGGACTCTCACTTTAGGCCGAGAGGTTGGCATTGCCGAGGCTACTTGCCTCATTTTGACGGAGGTGAAATCGCGCAAGCGATCACTTTTCGGTTAGCAGGTTCTTTGCCCGTCAAACTCCTGGAGCGCTGGGTTCAAGAGCTGGCGCACTTGGAAGCAAAACAATTCGACGCAGAGCGACGTCGCCGAATAGAAGACTACCTCGAGCAGTGCTCGAATCCGCTCGGAATCGTAAATATATTTGCGGGCAGGATGCCCGCGATCCCGGAATGAAAATTCTCCGCGTCATCGCTCGCCTCAATGTTGGCGGCCCTGCTCGCCACGTGTTGTGGCTGACCAAAGGGCTGCAAACATTTGGCCATGAGACGCTGCTCGTCACCGGAGTGGTGCCGCCGGGCGAAGACGACATGAACTACTTCGCCGAAGCCTCCGGAATCACTCCGGTGACCATTCCACAAATGAGCCGCGAGATCTCTCCCAAAGACCTGCTCGCGGTGTGGAAGATTTATCGGCTCATGCTGCGTGAACGGCCAGACATCGTTCACACGCACACGGCCAAAGCCGGTGCAGTCGGGCGCGTTGCTGGAATGATGTATCGGTGGCTGACGCCGTCGGCGCTTATCGGCAAACCGCGACAATGTCGTTTCGTGCACACGTATCATGGCCACGTCTTTCACAGCTATTACGGGAGGTCGAAGACAAAACTCTTTCTCACGATCGAGCGCGTGCTCGCGCGAACGGCAACCGATCGCATTGTCGTCGTCAGCGAGCAGCAGCGTCACGAGATCAACGAACAATTTCGGGTTGGTGGTTCCCGGCAATTCGAAGTCATCCCGCTGGGATTGGACCTCAGCTTGTTTGCGAATTGGCAAGAGCGGCGCACAAAACTCCGCGAAGAATTGCGCGCCAGCGAAAACGAAGTGCTCATCGGGATCGTGGGCCGGCTGACAGAAGTTAAGAACCACCAAATGTTTCTGCGCGCGGCGGCGCGATTGAAGGAACTCGTCGCGTCAGGGCCAATTCAACCACGCGTTCGGTTTGTCATCATCGGCGATGGCCGCCTACGGCCGCAGTTGGAGTCGCAAGCGCGCGAACTCGGTTTGGACGACGACGTGCTTTTTCTTGGCACGCGGAATGATCCTGAAAATTTCTATCCCGCGCTGGATATCGTCGCGTTGACCAGTCTCAATGAAGGCACGCCGCTGACGTTAATCGAGGCGATGGCAAATGCGCGTCCGGTCGTCGCGACGGCGGTGGGTGGGGTTGTCGATCTGCTGGACGAACCGGTTTCGAAAGTTGATGGCTATGCCATTTGTCAACGCGGAATCTCCGTCGCCCGCGAGGATGTTGAAGGCTTCGCGCGCGGCTTGCTTCGTTTGATTGACGATAAAAACCTGCGCGCGCATCTTGCCGAGCAAGGCCAACGGTTCGTGCTCGAGAATTACGCAATTGACCGTTTATTCCGAGATATGTCGAAGCTTTACGAGGAGCTAGCGGCGGCGCGATGAAGGCGTCTGACCGCAACGATCATGTTAGACTTGCTCGCGCAGTAACAGCAACGAGACCGAGAGGAGAAACAATTTGCGAGTTCTGATTACAGGTGGCGCGGGGTTCATCGGTTCGCATCTTTCCGACGCGTATCTCCAACGCGGCGACGAAGTATTTGTCATTGACGACCTATCTACCGGCAGCATCGAAAACATTCGCCACCTGAAAGACCATCCACGCTTCCACTACACGATTGACAGCATTCAAAACCAGCCGGTTACTGCCGAACTCGTCGATCAGTGTGACGTGATTTTTCATCTCGCCGCGGCGGTCGGCGTCAAGCTGATCGTCGAAAGCCCCGTGCGCACGATCGAGACCAATGTCCACGGCACGGAAGTCGTCCTGTCCCTGGCCAACAAGAAAAAGAAGAAAGTTTTGATTGCCTCGACTTCGGAAGTTTATGGCCTGAGCGCCGAAGTTCCTTTTCGCGAAGACGGCAACCTGGTGATGGGCGCCACGACCAAAGGGCGTTGGAGCTATGCCTGCTCGAAAGCGATTGACGAATTTCTGGCGCTTGCGTACTGGCGCGAAAAAAAGCTGCCGACGATCGTTGTGCGTCTGTTCAATACCGTCGGCCCGCGTCAGACCGGCCAGTACGGCATGGTGATTCCGACGTTCGTCAAGCAGTCGCTTGCCGGCCGCCCGATCACTGTTTACGGGACGGGCAAACAGTCGCGCTGCTTCTGCTTCGTCGGCGATGTGGTTGGCGCGCTGGTGAAATTGATGGACAGAGACGACTCAGTCGGCGAAGTCTTCAACATCGGCTCGAACCAGGAGATTTCGATTCTCGACCTCGCGAAGCGCGTGAAAGAACTGACCAACTCGGAATCCGAAATCGTTTTCGTGCCTTACGACGAAGCTTACGAAGAAGGTTTCGAAGACATGCCGCGCCGCATTCCGGACATCGCGAAGGTCAACAAATTGGTAGGTTTCAAGCCCGAAAAGAAGCTCGACGAAATCCTTAAAGCCGTAATCGACTTCCACAGCAGCGACGGCTCGCGCAACACAATTACCACACACGCGTGACGTCCGTTGTCATCCTTTACTGACGAACGCTGATCAGGCCTGGCGTTCGAGGATGAAATCCGCGATTGACCGCAAAAGTTCGGCCGGCCTATTCATTCGGTCGAGTGCATCGCAACTGACTCGGTGCACGGCCGAGAGAGTTTTCCGCGTCACTTCAACGCCATAACGCGCGGGGAAAGTCGCTTTGCGCGAACGCGCGTCCTTGCCCGGTGTTTTTCCTAAGCCTTCAGCAGTTGCGGTGACGTCGAGCAAATCGTCCGTGATTTGAAATAACAGGCCGAGGTTCCGGCCATAGTCCGTTACCGCGGCCAGCTCGGATTCATTCGCGCCACCAATGATGGCGCCGCAACGGCCCGCGGCGCAGATTAGTGCGCCGGTCTTCTCGTGATGAATCCGCTCAAGCTCTTCACTGTCGACTTCGCGCGACTCCGCGGCGAGATCAAGCGCTTGTCCCGCGACCATTCCTGAAGGCGTGCCGGCGGCGCGGGACACTTCACCGATCAATTGAACCCGAACTTGCTCAGACAGTGTTTCATCTTCGGCCATGGTTCGAAAGGCAAGACTCTGGAGCGCATCGCCCGCCAAAATGGCCGTGGCTTCGTCGAATTTTATGTGACAAGTGGGC
>DASXTE010000269.1:0-15377 GCA_036505595.1 Pyrinomonadaceae bacterium | reverse complement strand
TCGGGTTGGAATAGGAAATAATGAACCAGACGTTGCGTGGTTGGAGATTGATCCGCAATCGGCGAAGGATTCGGATCTCGTCGCCGTTCCGCTTCAAGATGTCCTGCTATACCCAACGCTTTACCCAGGTGAGGTCTATTTCGCGACAGGTTTTCCGGTTAGTCTAAAGCAAGTCTCAGAGGCCGAGGGTCACAGGGAGATCACCCTGCCGTTCGGTATTTATGGCACGACAGCTGTGGACGACGCGGTGGCCAGCAATGCTGGCGCGCTAATCGTATTGGAATATCCAAAACAGGGAATTGACATCAATGGAAACCAGGTCGAAGTTGAACCTCATGGAGTGAGTGGTGGAGGTATATGGTATTGCCCTAAGCAGGAGGCGGTACCGAAGCAAGTTTGGGAACCTGGACGATTGAAGCTGTTGGCATTGAGCAAGGCGTATTTGAGGCGGAGCCATCAAGTCGCTTCCGAACCGATGCATATTTGGCTAACTTTGGTTCGTAATGATATTCCCGAACTAAGAGACATCATCGATCCATTGCTCCAGTAGTTCAGGACCCTGAAGCGCCGAAGGCGCGCGATGTAGTAGCCTAGGCCACCGGCCTAGGTAAGCGTAAGATTTTCCGACCCAAGCGCTGAAAGCGCGTGATAACTACAAACCGGAGGAGACTCCTATGCCTCAATCCCTGGCTTCGGTGCTGATCCATCTTGTCTTCAGCACAAAGAATCGCGAACCATTTATCACACCGTTCGTTGAAGCGGAACTCTATCCGTACATGGCGACAGTCTTCCGAGAACACGATTCTCCATCGCTCATTATTGGTGGCACGACGGATCATATTCATGGGCTGTTCGCTCTCAGTCGAACAATCTCGATCGCGGAGCTAGTCGAAGAGGTCAAGACCGGTTCCTCGAAATGCCTCAAGACGAAAGGCTCCGAGTTCAGAAATTTCCATTGGCAAAGAGGATATGGCGCATTTTCAATTGGTCAATCAAATCTCACCGAACTCAAGCGCTACATTCGAAACCAGAAGCAACATCACCGCCGCATTACGTTTCTAGATGAATATCTAAAGTTCCTGAAAAGATACGAGATTGGTTTCGATGAACGGTACGTTTGGGACTGAGATTATGTCGCGCTTTCAGCGCTCGGGATGTTTGTATGACGCGGTACCTAGGCCGTTGGCCTAGGCTATTACATGTCGCGCCTTTGGCGCTGTGAGGACCTCGCGCCGTAAACGTGACATTGGCCTGGCAGCATCTCGGCAACGTTGGTGCTCAAGCCCAGTTGCTTTTCCATTCAACCGTGCTATTTTTAAGATGAATTCCCCCACAGTTCTAAACTAAAACGGCAACCGAACGAGCTTTGATGATCGTTTCGGGAGAGAGGCAACTATGTTAGCGAACCGACGCTTGCTGTGCCGTATTTTCGTTCTCATCCTGATCGCGTTTGCGACTTATGCTGTTCTGTCGACGCGAGCTAACAACATACATAGAAGCAAGACTTCGGCCGCCGATCCTAAGATCAACAAAATGGCAACCGCCGATCCTAAGCTCGCCGACGGATTAGCCGCGTGGAAGCAAATCTATTCAGTCATGATTTCACCACGCTGCATCAACTGTCACACGGCGACGAACTATCCGCAGCAAGGCGACGACCGGCATCGCCATTTCGCGAATGTCGTTCGTGGCCGCGAGGGCCGGGGCGTGCCCGCCCTCAGTTGCATCGGTTGTCATCAGGAAGTCAACGCCGACAGCACTGGCGTTCCCGGCGGGCCTGACTGGCACCTGGCGCCGCTGTCGATGCGCTGGCAGGACAAGAATGATCGGCCATTGTCGAGTGCAGCAGTTTGTCGATCAGTGACTGATAAATCGAAGAATGAAAATATGGATGGACGCGCGCTCTTGACGCATCATCAGGAGGCGGGGTTGGTGCTTTGGGCCTGGAATCCGGGCCGGCGTCCGGATGGAACGATGCGAACTGTGCCACCGCTGACGCATACTGAATTTGTGAACGCAACTCGTACCTGGGTTGAGGCCGGCACCCCATGTCCGCGTGAAAAATAAGGAGAGCAAGCCATGGCAACCTATCAACTCAACGTGAATGGCCAGACGAAGAAGGTTGACGCTGATCCATCAACACCGCTGCTCTGGGTTCTCCGCGAAGAGCTGAAGATGACCGGCACGAAATATGGTTGCGGCATCAGCGCCTGTGGCGCATGCACTGTGCACCTTAACGGTGTGGCGACGCGCTCGTGCATTGTTCCGGTCTCGCTCATTGGTGACCAGAAGATAATTGCGATTGAAGGAATCGGCGCCGACCCGGTCGGCCGCGCGGTGCAGAGTGCCTGGGTCGAAAAAGACGTCGTGCAGTGCGGCTATTGTCAGAGCGGACAAATCATGAGCGCCGTCGCGCTGTTGAAAGCCACCTCGAAACCGACGGACACGAACATTGAAGAATCGATGGGCGGAAATCTTTGCCGCTGCGCGACCTACGTGCGAATTCGGGAAGCCATCAAAAGAGCAGCCGAACAACTGACGTAAGGAGGCAGATGATGCGAGCAGCAATCAAAAACAAGAATGGTTTGCCTCTGAATCGACGAAGTTTTTTGTGCGCCTCAACAGCGGCGGCCGGCGGCTTGTTGGTTTCGCTGTATCTCGATCTTCCCGCGGTGGCGTACGGCGAAGCACAAGGACTGCCGCCTAAAGCTTATCCGCCGGATGCCTTCGTTCACATCAGGCCTGATGGAAAAATATTCATCACCGTAAATCGTCTGGAGTTTGGCCAGGGCGTGCAAACTTCACTGCCGATGGTTATGGCCGACGAGATGGATGCCGATTGGTCGCAGGTTGTGCCTGAACTCGCGCCGGCCGCTGATGTTTACAAAGATCCGGTGTTTGGAATTCAGATGGTGGGCGGCTCCGGTTCGATCGCGCATTCGTTCCAACAATATCGCGAACTGGGAGCAAAGACGCGGGCCATGTTGATTGCCGCCGCGGCCGACCGCTGGAAAGTTTCGCCCAATGATTGCCGCGCCGAGAATAGCGTGGTGTATGGACCCGCAAACAAATCCGCTCGTTATGCCGAGCTTGCGGAGCGGGCCGCGCGCGAACCGGTGCCCAAGACTGTTCGGCTTAAGAATGCGTCTGAGTTTCGTCTCATCGGAAAGAAAGTGCCGCGGCTCGATAGCCGTGCGAAGTGTGACGGCTCGCAGAAGTTTGGACTCGATCTGGACCTCCCGGGAATGAAGATCGCGGTCGTGGCTCATCCGCCGGTGTTCGGCGCTCGCGTGAAGTACATCGATGACACAGAAGCGCGCAGCCTGTCTGGGGTGAAAGACATTTTCGAGATTCCACTCGCGAAGGGAAGTGGCGTAGCAGTTGTCGCTGACAGGTTCTGGACGGCAAAGCAGGCGCGCGATCGTTTGAAAATCGATTGGGATCTTTCAGGAATTGAACACGCGGACAGTGCGCAGTTGTGGGCGAAGTACAAAAACCTTGCTCGCACTCCGGGCAATGTTGCAGTCGCGAAGGGTAATGACAAGGCGATGAATCGCATCCCGGTCGCGAGACGCATTGTGGCTGAATATGAATTTCCTTACCTGGCGCACACGCCGATGGAGCCGTTGAATGCGACGGTCCGGTTTGAAGGTGACAAGGCCGAAGCCTGGGTGCCTTCGCAATTTCAGACGATGGATCAGATGGCGATCGCCCAAGTGCTTGGATTGAAACCTGAGCAGGTTACTTTCCATACCGAATATGCGGGCGGCGGTTTCGGCCGGCGCGCCGTGATCGATTCACACGTGCCGCGCGAAGCGGCAACGATCGCGAAACGCTTCCGCGGTGCTCCGATAAAGCTCGTCTGGACGCGTGAGGACGATGTGCGCGGCGGTTACTATCGTCCGATGCATGCGCATCGCGTCGAGATCGGCATCGGCGCAGACGGGATGCCGGCCGCCTGGCGTCATGTCATCGTCGGGCAGTCCCTGGTTGCGGGCACTCCGTTTGCGGCCATGATGATTAAGAACGGCGTCGACCAAACAACTGTGGAGGGCGTGGATGACACCAGCTACAAGATTCCGAACCTTCATCTGTCAGCACACAACCCGACAGTTAACGTGCCGGTGTTGTGGTGGCGCTCCGTGGGTAACACTCACACTGCGTTTGTCATGGAGACTTTGGTTGATGAGTTAGCAACTCGCGCGAAGGTTGATCCAATAGTTTATCGTCGTAAGCTTCTGAAGCCCGAAGCAAAGAAGTTACGCGCGGTGCTCGATCTGTTGGATGAAAAGAGTACTTGGCGGAAGACCCTGCCGAGAGGACATGCCGCCGGTATTTCGTGCCATGAATGTTTTGGGACTGCCGTTGCCTGCGCCGTGGACGTCTCGATCGAAAACAAGCGGCCGAAGATTCATCGCGCTACTGTTGCCGTCCATTGCGGACTTGGCGTGAACCCGCTGACTATCGAGAGCCAATTTCAGGGCGGGATCGGTTTCGGTATTACTCAGTTAATGGCGCAGGGCGCGATTACCTTGAAGGATGGTCGTGTGGAGCAGAGAAACTTCGACGGCTACACGCCGCCCTACATTGGCGATGCTCCGGCCGCCGTCGATGTCCACATCGTGCCCAGCACCGAGCCGCCCACAGGCTGCGGCGAGCCTCCGGTTCCGGTGATCTCGCCGGCTGTAGTCAATGCGCTTGCAAGACTAACGGGCAAACGTTATCGAACATTGCCGCTATTGGACATTCAACCGTCATGATGCCGAAGCCCCATGATTTGATTTATGATCGCGGAACGTTATGATGCGCGTGTCAAAATCAAATCAGGAGAACTAATCCAATGCGACGCACTTACGTTCTTTTCATCGCTCTCGTTTCCCTTGTCTTAATTCCGACGGTCTTATCGCAAGGCGGGCAAGATGAGTCGTCGCACGCGGTGGCCGGCGGCGTCACTGTCAAAGGCTGGACCGGGAAGATTGATGCTCGAGAGGCTTCGCAGGGCATGACGCTTAACAGCGCGAAGTTCGCCAAAGAAGGCGATGCGTTTCACATTCTGACTGGGCCGGCCGTGACTTACTGGAACCCGGCGAACAAAGCGTCACGTGATTACACTGTCACGGCACATTTTCGCGAGCCGAAGTTCATGGCCCTCATGACGCACCCGCATCCTTACGGCGTGATGATCGCCGGCAATGATCTGGGAACTGATCAGCAGAGTTATCTCTATTGCGCGGCTTATGGCGACGGCAAATTCATCGTGCGCGGGTTTGGTCCGGCGCCGTTTCAAATGAATGGGCGCGGCACTCCCGACCCGGCGGTCAATAAAGCCGCCGCCGTGGGCCAACCCGTCGAACAGCAGATCACCATGTCGGTGAAAGGAGACAAAGTCAGTTGTTCGATCAACAACAAAGAAGTTTGGACCGCAGCAAAGTCAGATCTCGTTAAGACCGGCAAACTGAAGAGCACCGACGGCGTGTACGGCCTGCGGTTCGCCCATAACACTGAAGTGTTCGTGACGGGTTTGAAGAAGACGAAGAATTAACGCGACTACTTCACGTACTCCCAATGCCACGGCTCGTAGAAGTACGGACGAAAGCCGAAGCGCTCGGCGTTGCGCACGAGCCATTGGTAAGCGGGTGTCTGAACCTGAATCGCGCGATTTGAATCGCGGGTGTCGACCGGATCGCCGCCTACGTACAAGTCCAAAGCGCGGCCGGTGAAGTGCGGGCTGTTAACGGCGAGGCCGGCGCTGCCGGCGTTCGGTGATTCGCGGCGCAGTTTCTCCTGATACTCGCGCGAGCGAAATGCGGAAACAATCTTGAAAAACTTCTCAGTCGGCGCGAGCTCAGTCGCTGATGTGTGCGTAAGCTTCAGAGTTGGATCGGCAATAGCCGCTGCAAGCATCTGCTTGTAAGCAGCGTAGGTGGTCTTCTCAACCTGACGCAACTCTTCTAGTCTTTCTGGATCGTAGAAGTCGGAAGGCGGGGCCGTCAGCAACTGCTCGGGCGTCGCCGGCGTCTTGTCTTTCAAACGGTTACTTTGCCATTGAACCACCAGAGCCATCCACGAGTTCTCATCCAGAATGCCGTTAGGAGTCAGCGCTTTTTGCTTCTGCCAGCCAGCGATCGCACTCGCGAAATCGACTGTCGAAGTATCTTGCCGAATGTTCAGCGTCTGGCCAATCAGCAAATCGTAGAGGTACCAGCCCTGCTGCTGTTTGCTGCCAAACGTCCAAATCAGATCGTTTCGCAGCACAGCGTTCTCGGCAGCGGCCTCTGCAAAAGGTAAAACGGTCGCATCCTTCACCGGTGGACGATCCGTGGTGAGCACTGTTGGTTTAACCAATGATTCGGTCTTGGGACTCTGCGACTCAGTTTTTGTCGCTGGTGATTGGCCGCGGCCGATGCGTGTGGCAAGAAAACCAATAGCGGCCACGATGATCAACACCGCCACAAGCTGCATAGTACGAAATATGAGGGTTTTCATAGCCTTTTTGCTCAGCCTTTTCGTGAGGTTTTGTATTGTCGGGCAGAGTTATGAGATGCGCAAATGCTGGGGAGGGTTTGACGTGGATTTGTTCCCGAAACGAAACAGATTCTCGTTTCCCGCGGGAAGGGCTCAGGGCCTAACGGGTAGTGCCCTAATTTCAGTTTTTTCTCTGCGCTCCTCTGCGGAGGCCTCCGCGTCCTCTATAAAAGCAGTAACCGCAGAGGATCGCAGAGGAAGGCGCAGACGACGCGGAGGACTTCAAGTTAAGGCACTACCGCCTAACGCGTTCGCTTGCCCTTTGTCGCGGGCTGTTTTTTCGGAATCGAGGCGGCGGTCAGTGGCTGATTTTTGCCGGCTTCTAAAGCACGTCCGGCCTTGATATCTGCCACGCTGACGGTGAACTCCTCATTCATTGTCACTCGGTCGAGCATCTGCCGGAGCGTCTTGTCATCAAGCTTCGCATCGTCCACGCCGGCATCTTTTAGTTCCGCGCGCAGGTTCTCGATCGTATTGGTGTTCTTGTTGTAAACATCCGGGTAAAGATGCAGGTTACCCGCTTCGACTACTTGCGTGTCGTAGTTGAGGTCAACGACCAAGGGCGCGTCCAGTTTGATTGCGAAACGATCCTTGCTGCTCTTCGCGCGTTCAAGCTGTTGCCGCGACACGGGCAAGGAGCGCGCGGAGATGATTTCGTCTATCAATTCGTAAAGTTCGTTGAGTAATAGTCGCGCACAGCCGTGCGAGACTAAATGACCTAAATCGGAAGGCTTAAACGCCTGATGAATCAGAATGCCGCCATTGCCGATTGGAATTTTTACTTTGCCGAGCGGATTGCGCGGATCGTCGGCTTCGACTCGTTCGCCGGGCACGACATCGTGTTCTTCGACCCACGAACTATCCGGCGGCACCCATTCCGGATTGAAAATGACTTGCTTTGCGTACCGCAGGCCGCTGGGCAGGGGAAAGTCCTTTCGACCAATTCCGATCTGATAAATCTTAACTTCTTTATCGCCTTGCCACAGCGTCAGTTGAAAAGCGGGGACGTTGACGGTGATGTGAATGTCGCCATTGCCGGGTTGCAGGTTCGTCTGCTCGATTCGGCCCCCCGTGAATTTGTCTGAGCGCGCAGACTCTTCCGTGTGTTTGTACGAAGCGCCCGCGAGCTCATCTGCCGAAATCGATTCGACAGTCAATGAAATAGGTTTCGTTTCTTTCTTGGTGCCGTCCGGATAGAAGACTTCTGCCCAAACGTCGCCGGCAAAGTCGGGAGGAACCTTCACTTCGGTTGAGAACGAGCCACCGGGTTCCGCGGGAGAACTGAGTTTCTTTAGTTGCACATGGCGACCCTCAGCGAAGGCAGGTCGATAGAGGATGTTGACCGACCGAGCGCCAGGTGCTGTCACGCGTAACGTTATTTTGTCGGAGGTTATTACTTGCCACTGTTCGTCAGTCTTTGAGACTGGTTCAGCCTCGATGGTCGGTTCAGAAGTGTTGTCTTGTCGCGTCTCGATGGATCGATTAGCGGGCTGGCATGACACAACCAGGAGCAACGGCAATATCAGGATCGTTTGATAAAACCGCGGCCCAACGCTCGTCAATTTCCATGCGCGCGTAAACACAGAGTTTCTCGAAAATACTCAGCGGCGCCGATTGACACCCGGGTTTTCTTTTTGCCGCGTCTGAAAAATGCGATCGAGAAGGGCTGCGCGACAGATGAGGCAAATCATGTCAGAACCGCCTTCAGTTGCGCGAGACAACGTCGTTCCGCACAACATGCAATAAGACTTTGTCTTCTCGGGTGTTCGATTATGTGAGGAGGCGTAGCCCATTCGACAATTACCTTCGTCCGTTTATGAGTCAGTCGGGATTCGCAAAATGTTTGAGGGCAAGAACGATGCCAAGCGGGCAAGGGCTAAGAGCAAAGGGCGAGGAGGGAAGAGCAAAGGGCCAAGAGACAAGTGTCAAGTGTCCAGAGCAAAGGCGCTTTGGATCTTGCTCTTAGCCGGTTGCTAGCGCCGTTTTCGTGCTCTCGATTTGCGGTGAGTTTGGGTCTGACGTTTCTTCTTAGCCTTGTTTGGCTTCGCCTTTTCAGGCTTCTTAGCGGCGTCGCTTGCTTCCGGCGCCGGCCCGCCGACTTCGTCGAGCGACGCAGTGATTAAGTCATCGCTCGGACGCGTGCCATCGATGAACGCAAATACATGAAAATTCGCGCCACGTTCGCGCAGCACCTCGATGAGCCCGGCCTGCTTCAGGCGTGCAAGTTCGGCCATGAGGAAATTCTGTTCGGCGATGCTCATGTAACGGTAATCGATGTCGAAGGCGAGGCCGGTGGAATGCGGCGGTGTATCGATGATCACGGCGGCCCGATTGAACCTGCGCAAGCGATGCTGGTAATCCTCGGGTCGGACGAGTGAACTGACCGGCAAGGGGCGAGCGAACTGATGGTGATAAGCGGCCGCGACTTCTTGGAGCACCTTCAACGCCTGCGGACGAAGTGAGCTGAGCATTGCGCCCTTCAACGCCTGGCGATCGGTTGGCTTACTAATGTCGTAAGCCCGGCCACCGAAATTCTCCGCCAGGGCCTGCAACGAGTCGTAATCCCGCAAAAGTTTCTGACGCTTTTCGGGCTGGCCGTAAACTTGATCGAGCACTGTTTTCTCTTCGGCAATCGACCCCAGCTCTTGCTCGCGCTGCGTGAGTTGCTTTTGAAGCTCGGAACGTTTCGTTCGCTCGCGGCTTTTCAGCGCAGTTAATTGACTTCTTAAGCTCCCGATCACGGTCTGAAGATTCGACCGCCGGTCGTCGAGTTGTCGATAGGCGTCGTGCAATTCCGAATCGCTGTAGAGGGCGATGTTGTGATCATCTTCAAATCGGCTGAATGCGCTGTCATCCGCCTTTGCGCCCACGCCGAAAAGGACGTAATCATCAGTGACAGCGGGCACTGAAACCAGCTCACCACGCTGAATCATGCCCGCGAGGTCGACAAAATCCTGACAAGTTTGGAGGTTATTTTTCTTTACCTCAGCGACTTGCGTCGCGAGGAACCAGTGGCGGTCCTCGTAGTGGCGGAGTTCCGGTGGAACCTCCAGCGCAACGTTGGTAGCCGGGTCGGCGGCACGATCTTCTTTGACTTTCTGAATCGCTTCCGCCCAACGTTCGGAGTCGAAGCGGTGCTCAACGACCGGTGGATCGGTCCTCGACTCGCCAAACAAGAGATGTCTGGGAGCCGTAAAACGCAGCGCGGCCCACACAGCCGTGCCGGCGGCAGCGCTCACTAGGATTAGTACGAGATAGCTTGTCGCACTTCTCGACTTCATCAACTCGCAGAATACAGGATGAGTTTCAGATTCCGTGAATCAAGAGGCCGGTTTCGCTGCTTGCAATTTTCAGACAACGACTATTGAAGGGTAGTTGTGGCGGAAGCCGGCGAAATAGAACGATTCGCGGGTCGTTGCTGTTTGGAATCTAGACAGAGTGTATTGAGCCGGATGTGAGGGCGGCCACGCTAACTACGCTTGGTATTCTGCCCGTCGCGCTTGCTGTTTGACGTGAGGGTTTTCCTCCCATAACGGGCGACGATCAGCTTTACGTAATTGCGCGTTTCCTCGTACGGCGGGATCTGATAACCGTACTTCATCACGGCTCCTTCTCCTGCGTTGTATCCGGCGAGAGCCAGGTCAACTCGGCCTTTGAACATCTCGAGAAGGTCTTTCAGATAGCGCGTGCCGCCGGAGATGTTCTGGGACATGTCGTATGGATTAGTAACTCCGTACCGCGCGGCAGTGCCGGGCATGAGTTGCATCAACCCCTGCGCGCCTTTCGGACTGGTGGCGCCGGAGGTGAACTTCGACTCCTGCGACATCAGACAGTAAATCAAGTACGGATCCACGCCATGCCTGCTGCCATAATATTGAATGAGACCATCGATTCGAGCGCTGCCAGTCGTCCACACTGCATTCGCATCGCCTAACGTAGACACGTCGTCCGCGGTGGCAACAGCCGCGGGTTTGTTTGCCTCAGCGATCTGCGCGGCAATCTGGTCCACTTTTACCCGCGCGTCAGTCAGAGCCTTGTCGCTGGCTTCCATTTCCACACGCGAGATGAGGCCGTCCTTGTAAAGGTCTTTCGATGTGGCATTGTGCTTTTCAAGCTTCTGAACTTCGTTCTGGTAGAGTGTCGAAAGCGCACTGAGGCTGCTCTTGTAGTCGTTGGAATTGCCTGGGTTAAGCGAAGGCTGGACCGCTGAAACAGCGCCATTCTGGGCCGACCCTGAAGTTAGACTTTCCTGGGCCGCCGCAGGTTGCGCCAGCAACAACGAAATCGCTGAAATTCCGAGTAAAACTGCTAATTTTGGCATTGAACTGAATTCTCGACGCGTGAGGTTTTTCCTTACCTTCATATAGATGCTTGTACGGCCGATCTGGTTACCAAGTTCCTTCACGTGAGAAAGGGTTTTTTGAACGTTTGGTGCGGCAGCCGAAGCAACAATAAATTCGGTGCGAATGTTTAGAACCCAAAAATCAGCAGGTAGCAATGCGGAGAACTTTTGGAAACAGGTATAGTCTTTGCGAGCACGTTGCTTCGAGAGCTGTTAAGGATATGCGGCACAAACTGTCATCGTCCATTTTGCCGATTCTAATCGTGGCCGCTGTACTTTGTTCATCGGCACAGGCTCAAAAGCGCAGGCACTCGGTCGCTGAGCGCGTCAGTCGCGCTGAAATCAAGAATGCTGAGGCGCGCTTATCAGACATGGGTTATGGCAAGGATCGAAACGCGCTGCTGGCTTTTCAAAAATACGAGGGACGCGAGCCGACCGGTCAACTGACGCGGGGGGAACTGGAAGCGATCATGGGCGCGACTGCGCCGCAGCCGAAGGACGAGGGTTATCGACATGTCGAGATCGATCTCGATCGGCAGGTGCTGCTGCTTACTGACGACGATGGCGTGGTGACGAAAGTTCTTCCAGTCTCAACCGGCAGCAACAAGCAGTACCGCGAGAAACGCATGAGCGGTTTGGCCTACACACCGCGCGGTCGTTTCCGGATTTATGCAAAGATGAACGGTTGGAGAAAATCGCCGCTCGGACTGCTTTATTATCCGAACTACTTTAGCGATGGGCTCGCGATTCATGGCAATCCTTCAGTGCCCAATTCACCAGAGAGTCATGGGTGCATTCGCATTCCAATGTCTGCGGCCGTGGAGATGAGCCGCCAACTCCCAGTCGGCACGATTGTGCTGATCTATGACAGCCGCTCGTTCGTGTCAGCGAGAGATTGGGCGGCGAAACAGTAAGAGTGAGTGTGCAGCCTCAATTCGGTCAGGGGAGGGAAGCCGCGAAGGCTCTGCCGAACTAACGTTCAGACGCCGCTCTAAGCGATAATTATTACGTTCCCCTCAAATCTATGCTCCATTGTCCAAGATGCGGAAAACGATACCCAGACAATGTGCACGTATGCCCCACGGATTTCACGCCACTGAAGGCGGACGAAACGCTCGCGGATGTGCCCGTCGATCGCCTCATCGGCCGCGTGTTCGATGACAAGTACCGGCTGGATGAGCGGCTCGGCGGTGGAGGCATGGGCACGGTTTATCGCGCAACGCATCTCCTGATTGACCGGCCAGTGGCGGTGAAAGTCCTGAGCCAGCGATTTGTTGAGGACCAGACCGCTCAGCAACGCTTTCATCGCGAAGCGCGGGCCGCCGGCCGCATGCAGCATCCCAACGCGGTGAGCGTAACAGATTTTGGCTCTACCACCGATGGCTATCTTTACATCGTCATGGAACTGCTCGAAGGCCGCACGCTGCGTGACTTACTCGCGCGCGAAGCGCCACTGGACATCGCGCGGGCGGTTTCGATCATGCTCCAGATGTGTGCAGCCGTCGCGGCGGCGCATGATGCGGGACTGATTCATCGCGATTTGAAACCGGCGAACATTTTCATTGCTCAACGACCGGACACTCCTACGGTTGTTAAGGTGCTCGACTTTGGCGTCGCGAAGTTTGCGGTCGAAGAACAGGCTGACGACGACTATCAGACGCTGACGCAAGTTGGCACGATCATCGGGACGCCACGTTACATGTCGCCCGAGCAGTGCGCCGGCAGTGGACCGGTATCTCCGGCTTCGGATGTTTACAGCCTGGGAATTATTTTTTACGAAATGCTCGCGGGCGTGACGCCGTTCAACGCAGAGACACCGTTGGCGATTGCTTTTCGGCACGTGAGTGAATCGCCGGCACCGCTCCCGCCATCGGTGCCGGTTAAGCTTCGAGTTATTGTCGAACGAGCTTTGGCGAAAGATCCCCGCGAACGTTTTCGGAACGCCGGCGAGTTGCGTCAGCAATTGCTCGCCGTAGCACAGGAGTTGGGATTGGAGCTCTCTGGCAGCATTGCCGCTCCGCTGTCGCTGGAAGTTTTGCGGAGTTCCGGCGCCGAAAGTCCGTCCGGGCGTTTAGTGATCGATCTGGACACTCTGCGAGAAGTGCAGGCAGCGTCAACCGCGGGTTCTCTAGTTACAGGCGGTTCACCAGCGAACACTGGACCCCAGGCCGAATCCTTTGCGCCAATCCGTCGCGAAATCTCGCGTCTCAACATCGCGCTCGCTGGGAGCGGAAAAGGAAAACGAGTTTACCTGGCCGTCGCGGCGGTAGTTTTAATCATGGCCATTCTTGGATCGGGTGTGCTCGCCGCGCGCTGGTGGCGCGGCGGCAATTTCGCCGGGATCGCGGCGAGCGCCAGTCCGTCACCGAGCCCATCGCCAACTGCGACGGCGTCTCCGTCGCCAACTCCAACACCAGAACCAAAACCGGCGAATCGTCCAAGGAACGCGGGCAAACCATCGAAGCTAAAGAAGGCTTGGGATAAACTGAAGAGAATTCTTCCTTAGACCTTTTCGCGTCTGACCCCGGTCGGCTTCGGGTACTGCGCGTACTGTCTCACTTTGCGGATTCTTTGCGAGCTCTGCGGCTTTGCGTGAAAATTACTAAACCGAAGACTTAATTCACGCAAAGACGCGAAGGCGCCAAGGCACGCAAAGACACTGTCGGTCCTGAGGCGGGTTCGCAAGCGCAAACCTTCCATATTATAGTGCTACGTCCATTTGGCTGGCGGAGATGACTGCGGGCAAAAATTCGTTTCAGGTTGGTTCGGCGACGTTCGGCGATGGCCGATTGACGGTGATTGCCGGGCCCTGCGTCATTGAGTCTGAAGAGCACGCGATGATGATGGCGCGCGAGTGCCGCGAACGCGCGCGGGCTGCGGGACTCGACTTTGTTTTCAAGTCTTCGTTCGATAAAGCAAATCGTTCTTCGATCGAAAGCTTTCGCGGTCTCGGCATCAATCAAGGTTTGGAAGTCCTTGCCAACATCAAGAAAGAGCTTGACGTGCCGGTGCTGACGGACGTTCATGATGTTGCTCAAATCGAAACAACGGCTGAAGTAGCCGACGTGCTTCAGATACCGGCGTTTCTTTGCCGGCAGACTGACCTGATTGTGGCCGCCGCAAAATCCGGTCGCGCACTCAACATCAAGAAGGGGCAATTCCTAGCGCCCGAAGACGCGCGAAACATAGTCGAAAAAGCACAGGCTGCCGGTGGCGAGCGGGTGATGATCACGGAGCGTGGCGTCAGCTTTGGCTACAATAATCTCGTCGTTGACATGCGATCGTTCCCCATCATGAGCGGTTTTGGAGTTCCAGTTGTTTTTGACGTCACGCATTCGCTGCAACTGCCGGGCGGCCTCGGACATGCAACCGGCGGCTTATCGCAGTACATCGAACCGCTCGCGCGCGCGGGGGTTGCCTGCGGAGTCGATGCAGTGTTTATGGAAGTTCATGACGCGCCGGAACGCGCGCCGTCTGATGGGCCGAACATGTTGCCGCTGAAACGAATGGGTCCGCTACTCGAGAGCTTGCGAGATATACACGAGCTTGCCAGAACATCAGAATTGAAAACTCAAAAATGAAGATTGCAAATTGCAAAATCCTCATCTCGCTTTTTTGCCTACAACTGTTCTTATCAATCGCCGGCCACGCCCAAGACGAAGCGCGCGCGGCCTGGCAAGTCAGCAATTTCGACATCACGGTTGCGAACCTGAACAGCGAGCGAGCGCTCAACGCGCGCGCCGTGCTTACCGTGCGCAACGTTGGCCGCGGGGCCGGCTCGACGCTCACGCTGCGCATCAATTCGAAGGCTGAGATTAAGAGCATCACGATTGGTGCCGCGACGGCCACATATCGTTCGCTGCCGGAACAACGTGGCGGTGGTCAGCGAGCAATTATCAACCTGCCGAGCTCAGTCGGCGCGAACGAGACAGTGACTGTAGCAGTCGAATACCGTTTGCCGGTCGAAGAGAATGCCGGCACGGCGGCAATTTCTCCCGTCGGCTCGCAGTTTCTGCCGTCGTCGATGTGGTATCCGACTCCTAACACTGCGTTCGCCGTGCGCGGGCCCGACTACGCTCCGTTTCGTTTGACCGTCAGCAATGCTACGGCAATTTCGTCGGGCGTGGATAAGACTGCCGGTGGCAACAGCGTCTTTGAGCAGTCGCTGAACGCGCAGCCATTTTTCGTAGTTGGGAATTGGGATCGCGTCGATGGAACCGCAAACGCGAAAGGTATTGCTGCTCTTTTGCCAAGGAGTGCTGGTGAAGACGAGCGCAAGCAAGCCGAGACTCTGATGGCGTTAGCAGGGGACGCACGCGCATTTTACGCAGGGATGTTGGGCGCCGCACCTGACGTTCCGATTCGATTGGTTGCAGTCAAACGCGGTTCGGGTTTCGACGATGCAGGCACGGTGCTTTTGAGTGATGGTGCGTTGCGTCGAAAAAAGACTGATGCGATCACCGCGCTCGCTATCTCCGAGGCAGTCGCGCGAATCTGGGTCGGCGCAAAC
>DASXTE010000268.1:0-8542 GCA_036505595.1 Pyrinomonadaceae bacterium | reverse complement strand
GGATGAAGCACAGCGTGTCATGCGCCAGGCGAACATCACCGAGCGCGCGACCCGCCACCACTTCGATAATTATCGGGTGTCCTCGTTGTGGTCGCAGATTCGCAATGAGCTGAACACGATTGGGGATGCTTACGGTTACCGAGGTTCGGTCTATGGCGATGACGATTACTATGGCCGCGGTCGTCGCGACGACGACATTTACCGTCGGCGTGACGACAATCGTCGTCGGGACAACCGGAACAACGTGCCCTGGTGGCAGCGAATTCCAGGGTTCCCGTACTAACCTCACGCGTTCATCCGTCTCTCTTCGCAAAGCCCTGCTCGATTCGTCGGGCAGGGCTTTCGCGTTTCACGCCCCGATGACAAAATAGCGCCGTGGCTGGCGAGCTATTCATTGTCACAACTCCAATCGGCAATCTCGAGGACATCACGCAACGCGCGTTGCGCGTGCTACGCGAAGTTGATGTGATTGCCTGTGAAGATACGCGCCACACGCAGAAGCTCCTGAATCATTTCGGAATCAGCACGAAGGCGATCAGCTATCACGAACACAACGAGCGTGAACGCGCGGCTGAACTCTGCCAATCGATCGAATCAGGCAAGAACGTGGCGCTCGTGTCCGACGCCGGCACGCCGCTGATCAGCGATCCGGGTTTTCGCATCCTGAACGCGGCGATCGAACGAGGCATCTCCGTAGTGCCCGTTCCTGGCCCTACCGCGCTAACAACCGCGCTCGCCGCATCGGGTCTACCGACCGATCAGTTTCTGTTCGCCGGATTCCTGCCGTCACGCGCCAGCGCACGGCGAACAAAATTGGAAGGGCTGGCTGCGAATCCGGCCACGCTGATTTTCTATGAAGCGCCACATCGCATCGTAGCGACGCTGAAAGATGCGCGCGATGTGCTCGGCACCAGGCACGCCGTCGTCGCGCGCGAACTCACCAAGCTGCATGAAGAATTTGCGCGTGGAACTCTGGCTGAATTGGTCGAGCATTTTTCAGGAAAGCCATCGATACGGGGCGAGATCGTTCTGATGATTTCCGGCCGGGGCGGCGGACCTGCGCCCGCGGAAGCGACGACGCCTCCGGAGCAGCAACTGCGCGACCGTGTCGATCAACTTGAGCGCGATGGTCTGGATTCGAAAGTCGCTTTGAAGCAAGCGGCGCGCGAACTGGGAATCAAGCGGGCCGACGCGTACCGGATGATGGTTGCTCAAAAGAATCGGCGGAGTAAATAGAACAGTAAACTCAGCAGCACGGAAGCCAGCAGCGAAGAGACTATCGGAAAGTAAACGCGCGTGTGCTCGCCTTCATATCTGATATCGCCCGGCAGGCGCCCAAACCACGACAGCGCGCCGGAATAAATCAGCAGACCGAGGATCACGAGCGCTCCGCCCGCGATCACAACCAATAATCCAACGTGCCGGTTCATGTTGCGACAACATTTAACCAGCCAAACTTCCAATCGGCCCGTCAGACTTCACGATTGGCTTCAAAGCCGAGTACGGAACCAGCACATGCTGCGGCCCGGCGGCATAAGCTGCGACCTGATAAGGATCGAAAACAATCCAGAGACCTTTGCGCGTAATCGTCCAGGCCTTGTAATTGTCGGCGCGCGGTCCTGCGCCTTCCTGAATCTGATCGTCCATCAACATCGAATCTTTTTCTTTCTTGCTCTGGTCTTTTAGATCCTTGATGCAGTACGCCGAGATGACGTTCAGGTAATTCGACTTCGGATTGAACAAGTCCGCCAACGCGATCTTCTTGCCGTTCTTCACATCGTAGTTCAGCACTGTCGTAAAACTGTTGGGATGCGCCGCGCCCCGCGAGTATTCGCTCTGCGAGAATTCGACACTAATGAGATCGTCAGTCGCAAACCGCACCTGATAACCAATGTTGAGAGTTGACGTTTGCGTCTCTTCCGGCAAATCCATCTCCTCTTCGCCGGCCGCGCTGGTTTCCGCAGTCTTGAAAGCTGCCACGTCCTTGGCGATCATCGCGCGCGCTTCGCGATTGAATTTGTCAAAGCGCGCGTCGCCCTCGATCTGTGGATACTCTGCGTCGACCGAGTACTTCGCTTCCTTGTTGTTCTCGCGAATCACTTTCGGGACGACACGAACGACGGCAGTGAATTCGATCGGCTGCTGCGTCAACAGGAAATCAGTCGGCTTCGATCCGTCGGGCCGCGACCACTTGCCCTCGATCTCTGCCAATCCCATGTCATTCGATTTCCATTTGCCCTTGAACACGCCGGTGTCTTTGCCGGTTTCGTCAGACTCGCGCATCTCGACGTTGCCGTCCTTGTCGATCGAGCCCTTCAGCTCGATGTTCTTGCCGACGCGCGGATAGAAGTACGTGCCGGTCAATCGCTCGCTGTCGCGGACCATTGTCATCTCAATGGAGAGGTTCGAAATCCCTCCGCGAAAGTAGAACTTCTCGCCCGCGGGCGCCGTCCCGCCGCCAATCGTCTCCTGCATCGGAGTGGCGGCACTGCTCGTGTTCTGATTCGTGGTTGACCTGCGACACGCCGTAACGATCACAAGGGCAAACAGTACAAAGAGAGCTAACTGGATCCTGGGTTTCATGTTTTCAGTTGGCGGACTTGGTTTTCACTAGTCCGCTTTGTTGGACTTCCTTTCGAATGTCGGCAAACGTGAGTTCGCACAATCTGCCGCCGGTAAATATCTCATTGTTGGTGACGTCGGCAAGCGCAAATGGCGGTTTCTGAAACGTAGCCATCTCTTCGTCAGATTCGAAACTTGTTTCCGCCAACACCAGTCCCAGGAGATCTCCGAGGAACATGTCGATGGAAAAGCGACGACCCTCGAAATCAAAGTAGTAGCGATTCTTGCGGATTTCGTTGGCTTCGAAAACCGCGAGCGTCTCAGCCTCAATCGCGTTGAGGTAAATGTTCGTGATGACGGTGCGCGAAAGATCCGCCGCGGCAGGCGCGAATTTCTGCGTGAATTTCACTGTCCACTTGTTCGTCTTCGGATCACGAACTTTGCGAATCCGCAGCCGCGTTCCCGTGATGTAATTGTCGGTGATTTGCCGATGCGGATCAGTTCGCGCGAGTCCTTCCGGCAAATCACGCAAAAGATACCGTCGCTCACGCTCGACGCGCGCATACTTGCTGTCGGGCACGATGACTTTCTCATCGGTGAGTTTAGCGACGCCCATTTTCTGTGCTGTTCGTCTCCTCAGTCCTCGCGCCTTCTTCTCACCGATCTTCCTGTCGGGATAATCCCGCGAAGAACCGTCGGGCCAGAAGTGCGATGAATACCCAGCCCGCCAAATGCTGAAGGATCACGACAATGACAACAACCAGATGGCCATAATTCGGGTGGATATTCAAGGCGTCACCGTCCATCACGCCGGGAACCATATTCTGCAAACTTAGAAGCGGGGCCGAATAGAGCCGCGGCGGTGGAACAGGTTCGGCCTCCTTTCCCTTTTGCAAAGCATTGGGCAGCAAAAGTACCGCAGTTCCCAACAACCACAAGCCAACAAACCAGCCAATCATCCTTTGGGGCTTAACCCCATAGCCGAAAACACCCCACTCTAATCCGTCCCAAGCTCGGAACAAAGGCCGTTTCTCAAACCGACTACTGATTCTACGCCTCTCAAAATACACGTCGTCAGCCAGTTGATCGAAGCCCTGGCGGCGACAGACCGTTTCAAGTTGCCGGTAAGGCTGGCCATCGTATTTAGCCGGTGCGGTCTCCACTTGCGCGCGCAGCTTTTCACGCACAGTCTCCCAAAAGGCGTCGATCCCGTCTTCGTGAACGATACGTTCATATGAACACTGCCTTAGATCAAGGCTGCCAACAAAAGGAGCGGACGTGTGAGTCCGTTGAGCGGCTCGAACGAAATGGAGGGAAGCGATCTTTGCTTCCCGCAGGTTAGCGCTTTTTTCAAACCTACAGTCGCTGGATAAGATAAGCGGCCCAGAAAACTGAGTTCGAGCGAAAGACACGCCTCCCAAAAAGTGGCTATCAATTAACGTCTCTCCTTCGAACCTGGCGCTAGTTATGTTCACTGCCTCCCTTTCCCAATTGAATTTGCCGACAAAAGATGCTCTTTGAGCGAATAGTGCTTGAGAAAAACTGACCGGGCCATTCATTACCGCGCCACCAAGAACTAACTCACCCAAAAACCGGGTGCCCAGACACTCAACCTTGGCGTCAAATATTGCGCCCTTGCCTCGGTCTGCTTCAGGTATGTGTTCAAACTCCTGACCCAAGAAGCAGTCACCATGAATCGTCGCCGCCGTAAAAGTAGTTGCACTCTTGAAATATGAACCATCGAAAAAGGCATCCACTCCAATCGTCGCGTGGAAGAAGGAGTTCACTGTTGGCGAGCTTCCAGCCTTTCTTTCGCCCAGTAGCTTCGAATGGCGCATGTAGAGACTGCCCGTAATGCGGCTACGCATCAGACTTACCGACCCGTTAAAAACACTTGATTCAAAGTGCGCGTCGGCAGTGACGGATAGTTCATTGAAATTTGCGCCCTTTGCGTTGAGCTTCGTACACCAGAGCGTCCCGGTCACCTCCAGAAACGAACAATCAATCGGACCCTCAACTTCAACACTGTCCAGGCGCAGGATATGTTGCGCTTTGGCCATTGAAAACGAGAGCGTGATTTTGTCCGATTCCTCCGGCTCGCTTGTGCCCTCAGAATTCATTGATGAGAATTTGGCCTGGTGGAAGTTCGCTCCCCGCGCGAATTGTGCTTGAACAAAACTGCCTCCGTTCTTAAACATGCAGTTGCTGAACAAGGCGACATTAGAGAACCTCGTTCCCTCGAAGAAAGCGGTGCCATCAAAAGAGGTGCCACTCAGATCTACAGCCCGTTCAAAGTTGGCAAAGGACGCGTCGAAAGCTCCAGAGACAACGCAATTTTGTAAGGTCAGCTCTGATTTGATCGTCTGGTAAGACAACTTTATTGCTCCGGAGATAGTGGCGCCCGCAACGTAAACCGACTTACCGGCGGCAATCTCGGAGAGAAGCTCATCGGCTTTGAGCTCCGGTTCCTTTTCATTTGCTTCAAATCGGAACGCGTTTGAATCGGAGAATCTCATGTGGTTCACTCCGAGGCAGGAGTACTGACGCATCGGATCATAAGCTGCGAGCCGCTAGAGTACTTTCCTGTCGATGTCGCTGCTGAGCAGGCTCTTCCACTCAGCCTTCGTGTTGTCGCGGTAGAGGCGGATGCGCAACGTAGGGCGATTCGTTCGTTCCCGCCTACGTCATTGGTCTATCGAAGGTCAGCGGTGCCTGGTTGAGGTTTGTCCGGCGACTCGAGACTTCGCAGGATTGAATGAACCATCAGCAGGCGCGCCATCAGCTTTAGCTCGTTACGCTGAAAGCGATCCGCCGCTGCTCTGGTGCGATTGAAATCAGCCTTTGCCAGAGCGACCACGCCCGGCCCGTACTTAAACATAGCGAAATCAAGCGGCACGCCCGGGGACAGCATTACGATCTCTCCGTTCTTGACCGCGCCGCTCCGGACGATTTTGTCCAACAACAAGAGCTTCGAGATGTTGTCATTAGCGCGATCGATGATTGGTTCCATGATCGCGAATGCCTTTCCCGGATCCACCAACGCATAGGCAAGCATCAACGCGAGCAGTGCTTGCGATTTACTCTCGCTGTTGAAATCAACTTTTACCAACGGCTCTGCCTCGTCGAGCAGCTTCAATGCTTCTTCATGCTGGCCTTTCTTTTCCAGCATAATCGCCAGCTCGGCCATCGCCATCGCCCGTTGCTCTTTGAGCCGAATCAGCGGCAGCAGCTTTTGCAGCTCTTCAGACTTGCCTTTATTGACGGCCGCGGCTACCTGCTCGGCATCGAGGGAATCGATTAGCGATTTGCGCCGTGTCTCGTCCTCGACTTCAGTGTTGATGACCTCGCGCAACGCGTCCGCCCGGTTGCGCATCACGGCCAGGATCACGGCCTCGCGATAAAGTTCATTGCGTTGCTCGTCGCCGATCGTACCGGCAGATCTGATCATTTGTTCCGGCGTCGCGTTTCTGAATAGAGAGTTGTACGTTTTCCAATCCTGCTGTTCGTTGGTCAGCTTGCTTGTGACCTGCGCCAGTTTGGCTTTCACTTTTGCGACCCGATCAGGCGCAAACGCTTCGATCTCTGGCATGATCTCAGACAGACTGCCCGCCTGATTTTGGTTTGTCGAAGCGCTCAGGGCGGCGTCGGTCAGCATCTCCACGAGTTCGCGTTTTTGGTCGTCGCTGAGCTTGAGTGGGTGCCAGACAAAACTCGGCGTCTCATCGTTCTCGGTTTTAGGTGTTGGCGTTCTGGCGCTCACCAACAGATTGAGGGCCATCCAGAAGGCCTCAGGGTCGGTAGTTAGAGACGTCGTCTCAAGTTTGTCGATTATGTCGCCCGCGAATTCGGCCCCAATTTCCTGGTTCAATTGATTCAAACGAGTCAGAAGATTTACCACCTGGAAAGTGAGGCCTTTCGCCAAACTCTCGCGGGCAATTTGCAAAGCTCTTTTCGGATCGCGCTCCGCGACCTCGTTGGCAATCTCCTGCTCCAGGTTACTCTCATCCGGCAAGCGAAAGTTGGGATTGGTTTGTTGGATGGGCGGCTGCCGCGTCGCGCGCAACATGTCCAGCGCGAGTTGCGGATCGCGCCGCGCCACCATGGTCAGGAAATTTCGCCGCGCCGCGTAAGTCTCAAAGTATTGGCGCTGCGCCTTTTCGTTGTTTTCGGTTTTCGCCGGAGCGCCTTTCGACTTTGGATCCTTCGGATCTTTCGTCGTCGCGTCATCGACGGTTTCAGTTTGCAGACCGAGACCATTAAGTGCTTCCCAAAACAGGTTGCGCGCCCGCTTCTCGTCACGCGTCCAGAGAAGGTTTGCCGCACTCGCCTGGATGAACGATCGGTTCTCAGGCAGCTTCAGACCCCAGGCTCCTGAGATAACCTCGTCCAGCAGGCCAAGCGTCTTGCGCTCCAATTCCTGGCGCTGCTCAAGTTCCTTCTGCGCTTTTTCTTTTTCATCAACCTGAGCTGCGGCAGGCGTCAGCGTCAGCAACCCGACGAAAACGAGAAGCGAAAAGCAAACAGATAAAGATTTGAGTCGCATCGATAACTCGTGACACGCCGAAAAGGAGACCTGGGTTGCGAAAAAGATACTACCGTACGGCGCGATCAGCAATGCTGGCGGGCATCCGAAATCTCAACTAGAATGCCTCGGCTGTGACGCTGGCTGACGGCCTACTTTCATTCCGGAGAAGCGAGGAAACACTTTGCGAACACTTAAAAGCTCTGCAACCGCACTAGTCCTTATTTCCTGTTTTTGTCTTTCGGTGGCCCCGCAGAATCAGACACCCATCGGCATCCGGCCGCAACCGCCCGAAGGAAAAGGTCTCGTGGTGTTGAAGGCCGCGCGTCTGATCGACGGCACTGGCGCGCCGGCAGTCACAAACGGCTTGGTCGTTGTGACTGACAACAAGATCACCGCGGTCGGCGATGCGAAATCAGTACGCATCCCTTCGGGCGCGAAGGTGATCGATCTCGGCGATGTGACGTTGCTGCCGGGATTCATCGACGCGCACACGCATCTTATTGGGCGCGTGCTCGGCGATCCGGAAGGCGAAACTTCGGCGGTGCGTGACTACGACGCGTGGGGTGCAATCCTCGGCGTGCTGCACGCGCGCGATACTTTGATGGCCGGCTTCACCAGCGTGCGCAACGTCGGTGCTGAAGGCCCGTTCAGCGACATGGCCCTGCGCAAAGCGATCAATGAAGGCTGGACGCCGGGGCCGCGCATGGAAACTGCCGGACACGCAATCGGAATTACCGGCGGACACTGCGACGAAAACGGCTTTAAGCCAGGCCTGCTGCAACTCGGTCCGATGAACGGCGTCGCGAACGGCGCGGAAGAAGTTCGCGCGGCGGTGCGCTATCAAATCAAATACGGCGCCGACGTAATCAAGACATGCGCGACCGGTGGCGTGCTTTCCGAAGGCGATGCGGTTGGCGCGACGCAATACAGCTTCGAAGAATTGAAAGCTCTGGTCGAAGAAGCAAACAAACTGGATCGCAAAGTCGCCGCGCACGCGCACGGAGCTGAGGGGATCAAGCTCGCCACGCGCGCCGGCGTCTCTTCAATCGAACACGGATCGTTCCTCGACGAAGAAGGCGCGCGCATGATGAAAGAGCGGGGCACGTTTCTCGTGCCGACACTGATGGCCGGCGAAGCGGTCGAACGCGCGGCGAAGAATGGCGTGCTGAAAGGATTGCGCGCAGAGAAGGCTTTGATGGCAGCAGAGCACATTCGCAAGGCGATTAAGATCGCCGTTGCCAACAACGTGACGATCGCGCTGGGCACTGACGCGGGCGTAATTCCCCACGGCACGAACGCGCGCGAGTTCTTTCTGCTGGTCGATTGGGGCGGCATGTCAAACATGGATGCAATCGTCGCCGGCACGATGAATTCTGCGAGGCTGCTCGGTTGGGACAAAAACCTCGGTTCACTGACGCCCGGCAAATGGGCCGACATCGTCGCCGTCTCAGGCGA
>DASXTE010000267.1:0-48634 GCA_036505595.1 Pyrinomonadaceae bacterium | reverse complement strand
CGAGGCGCGTTCCATCGTCTCGCGGATAAAGCGGACATTGTCCATCGCGCGATCGTGCAGCGCCGGTGGTTGCGTTGGTTGGGGAAGCTGAGTCACGGTGCCAGACTACGCCTCGGTGGTCTGCTGTGTCAAGTACTTTGCACGATAAAGAGAAAGTGGGGATTGAGGCCTGATTCTGCAAATCTCCGGGTCGGATTTCGCATTACTGAGACTTATTTGCGGAGGTTAAATGGGCGGGCTGTCGCCAGCATCGATTGTTTCGCTTAGCTTTCGCCAATCGGTTCCGAGCCGACTTTGAAGAATACGAACGCAACGGTTCCAGCGCAGGATCGCGTCGTCATTGCCGTGCGGCCGGATCGCTTCGGCGCGTTCGAAACAACTGAGGGCCTCTTCAAAGAGTGGCGCCACGGTGTAAGGCGCCCTCCCGGCCGCGAGTTGTGCTTTCGCCTGCCGCTCGTGAAGAATGCCGGTGTAATAGATACGTTCATATTCGTCTTTGAGATCTTGGAAGGCAGAGTTGGCTTCGCTTTGACGATCTGAAGAATTCCCGGCGAATTGATCGGTGATTGAAAGTCCGAGTAAACGAAGGGCGCCTTGATTTTCAGGGTCAATCGCCAAAATATCGCGGCAAATCGACTCAGCCTCGCCCGGCTCGTTCAAATTGCGATACAACTCGGCCTTCGATATTGCCTCGGGAATGCCATCGTTCGAGATCGGTTTCAGTTGGAAATCCATGGCAGTCTCTTTTCGAGTAAATTTACGGATTCCAGTGCCGAGACTATCAGCACCTAACGTGACGCGACAAGCGCGACAGCGAATCAAGCTTTGCGACCTGACAACTTCCTCAGAAACCAACGCACTGGATCATAAAAATCATCAACCACACGTTCTTTGAGCGGAATGATGGCGTTGTCGGTGATGTGAATGTCCTCCGGACAAACCTCGGTGCAGCACTTGGTGATGTTGCAGAAGCCTATGCCGAGTTCGTTTTTGAGCAAGCTGGTCCGGCTCAGACCGTCGAGGGGATGCATCTCCAGTCCCGCGATGCGTACAAAGAAGCGCGGCCCGCCGAATTGTTCCTTCTTGTCATGATCGCGCAGCACGTGGCAGACATTCTGGCAAAGAAAGCATTCGATGCACTTGCGGAATTCCTGCACACGATCGACTTCGCGCTGATCCATTTTCCACTCGGCGTTCGGTCGAGGCGTGAAGGGTGGAATCTTTTTGTTGACGCGGTAATTCCACGAGACATCGGTAACCAGGTCCTTGAGAACCGGAAACGCTTTCATCGGCTGAACTGTAATGGGTTCGTCAAGCGGCAACGCATCGAGGCGAGTTTTGCAGGTCAAACGCGGCCGGCCGTTCACTTCGGCTGAGCAGGAACCGCACTTGCCGGCTTTGCAGTTCCAGCGCACCGCGAGATCGGGCGCCTGGTGCGCCTGAATGTAATGCAGCGCATCGAGCACCACCATGCCGGGCGCGATCGGTACCTGGTATTCGAGTAGCTCGCCGCGCTCGCGATCGCCACGAAATACCTTGAAAGTTGCGTCAGCCATTATTTCTTTTCTTCCAGAATTGCCTGAAGATCGCCTGGCATGTCGGCGGTTGGCCGGTGACTCAAGCGCATTGCATCCCCGTCACGCGCGACGATGTTATTCAGCCTGCTCCACTGCTCGCCATAATTCGGAAAGTCGATCCGGCTGTGAGCTCCGCGGCTCTCTCTGCGTTCCAGCGCAGAGAGTGCTACGGCTTCCGAGACGGTTAGCATCGACCGTAAATCGCGGGCCAGGTGCCAGCCGGGATTGAATAGACGCGAGCCATCCACGCGCACCTTCGCAGCCCTTGTTTTCAGCTTCTGAAGTTCATCAAGGCCTCGGTTCAAGTCTTCTTCATTACGAAAGATGCCCACGTAGTTCTGCATCGTTTCCTGCAAGTCGCGATGTACGTCGTACGGACTATCACCTGCGCTGCGCTCAAAAGGCTCGAGCATTTCCCGCGTCCCTTCCCCTACCTGCGCGTCGTCAATCGAGGTTGGGCCGACTTGTTTCGCGTGTTCGGCGGAGGCGAGTCCGGCGCGGCGACCGAATACCAGCAAATCAGACAGCGAGTTTCCGCCGAGCCGATTCGCACCATGCAATCCCGCCGCGGCTTCACCCGCCGCGAACAAGCCCGGCACGTTTGATTGAGCGGTCTCTGCATCCACTCGAATTCCACCCATCATGTAGTGACACGTCGGGCCGACTTCCATTGGTCCTTTGGTGATGTCCACGTCGGCAAGCTCGCGGAACTGGTGATACATGCTCGGCAGCTTTTTCTTCACGTATTCGGCCGGTTTGTGCGAGATATCCAGATAAGCACCGCCATGTTCGGTGCCGCGTCCTTCTTTGGCTTCAGTGTAGATCGCGCGGGCGACGACATCGCGAGTGGATAATTCCATCTTTTCCGGATCGTAGCGCTGCATGAACCGTTCGCCGTCTTTGTTTGTGAGAATACCTCCTTCACCGCGCACCGCTTCGGTGACCAGAATGCCCTGCACGCCTGGCGGCCAAACCATTCCGGTCGGATGAAACTGCACGAATTCCATGTCCATCAATTCCGCGCCCGCATCGTAAGCCAGTGCCATACCGTCGCCCGTGTACTCCCACGAATTAGAAGTGATGCGCCAGCCCTTACCGATTCCACCTGTAGCGATCACGACTGACTTCGCTTTGAAGACAACAAAGCGGCCGTTCTCTCGCCAGTAACCGAAGGCGCCAGCGATTCGATCTCCGTCTTTCAACAAACGCGTGATCGCGCATTCCATGTAGACATCGAAACCCATGTGCACGCCGCGGTCCTGGAGCGTGCGGATCATTTCCAGCCCGGTGCGATCGCCGACGTGGCATAGCCGCTTGAATGTGTGGCCGCCGAAAGCGCGCTGTAGAATATTTCCGTCGGCGGTCCGGTCAAAAAGCGCACCCCATTGTTCAAGTTCGCGCACACGTTCGGGGCTTTCCAGAGCATGAATCTGGGCCATGCGCCAGTTATTCAGAAATTTGCCGCCGCGCATCGTGTCGCGAAAATGCGTGCGCCAATCATCTGCAGCGTCAACGTTGGCCATCGCCGCGGCGATGCCGCCTTCAGCCATGACGGTGTGTGCTTTGCCGAGCAGCGACTTGCACACGACGCCGACACTCGCGCCCTGCGCCAACGCTTCAATCGCCGCTCGCAACCCAGCGCCGCCCGCGCCGATGATCAAAACGTCGTGTTCGTGGGTTTCGTATTTTTCCGTCACAGTAACCTGATGTCTTTGATTGCACCCGACGCCACCAGCCGCACATACAAATCGGCCAGCCCGACCGAAAACAAACTCAGCCAGGCGAATAGCATGTGCCGTTCATTCAAAAACGAAACGCCCCGCCACGCACCGTGACGAGGACCGCCGGCTACTACGCACGAGAAGCAATCAACATTTCCGCCAACGATGTGTCGCAAAGAATGACAAGACAAAGTGTAACCCGTCAGCAGAGTGATGTTCACGAGCAGCACCAACGAGCCCACGCCAACGCCGAAGTGCTTTCCTGTCGCTGATGGAAACCAAAACGCCGCAATCGCGTCGTACCAAAGAATAATTAAGAAGACGATCGCGATATAGAGAAAGTAACGATGCAGATTTTGCAGAATGAAAGGAAAGCGCGTTTCGCCGCTGTACCGATGCGCATGTGACTCGCCAACCGCGCATCCCGGCGGATCCAGAAAGAAAGCGCGGTAATAAGCTTTGCGGTAATAATAACAGGTGGCACGAAATCCAAGCGGCGCCCACAGGATCAAAATCGCGGGCGAAAACGGCCACCACTTTGTCTTGATTAGTGGCGAATAGAACGGCGAGAGATAAGGGCCGAACTCGTAGAAGTTATTTTCGAAGGTTCGCCAAGTGGCATAAATGCTGAACGCACCCAGCACGAGCACTACTGGAATCAACTCGGCCCACCACGCGTCGCGACGCATCGTGGCGCCAAAGCTGCTGCGTGCTGCTGTGCTTCCCAACTGAGCCATACGAGTTCGCAGACAGTCTTAGTTGTTCAAATCGCGGTGCATTCTAACATCAGTTCGCGCGTAAATCTCTAGTTCCTATTTCTGCTTTCTTCACTCCGTCAGGAGTGCGATGTTTATAGAGTGATTTTCTGATTTCATCTTCTTTCGGAGGAGCGGGATATTGTGCGGCAAACAAACTTTCCTGATTTCCGCTCCTCCGAAAGAAGTTTGAGGATTTTTGCTAGAACTATAAATATTCCACTCCCGACGGAGTGAAAACCGCGCAAACCCGTTACGGCGTCAACACAACTTTGCCGATATTCTTTCGCTCTTCCAAACATCGATGGGCGTTCGCAATTTGATCGAACGGAAAAGTGCGATCCACATGCGGTCGGATCCAACCTTCGGCTACGCCGCGCATGATTTCCTGTGTCCAAGCCGCGACCTTTTCGCCTTCGCCCCACATATGTCCGAGGTTTAATCCGAACACGCTACGGTTGCGGTTAATCAAAGCGAGAGGATTAAAGCGCGGCATCTGGGCGACGGCCTTCAATGCGCGCAGCTTGCCACGAATTCCCGAGGCAGAAGCGACCGACATTCCGAACATTCCCATGCGTCCGGTGGCGCGCAGCGCGCGATAGCTCTTCTTCCAATTATTGCCGCCCAGCGGATCGATGACTAACTCGACACCGCGTCCGCTGGTGAGATCCATCAGCACTGGGAGCCAGTCCTGATTTCGGTAGTCGATGGCGTAATCCAATCCGCGCTGTTTCAGGAATGAATGTTTGGAAGCGCTGGCCGTTCCGTAGGTGGTCGCTCCGATGTGCTTCGCGATGTCGAGTGCCGCTAGCCCGACGCCGCCGCCTGCGTTGTGAATCAACACGGCTTCGCCCTTTTTCAAGCCACCCATCGTTACGAGCAGCGCCCACGCGGTCAGATAATTCACCGGGATCGCGGCGGCTTCTTCGAACGTGAGCGAGTCTGGTTTCTCAAAAACTTGTGTAGAGGGCACTGCGACCAATTCAGCCTGGCCGTTGAAACGCGTCATTGCGATGACCGGCTTGCCGATCCAGTTTGGATCAACTCCATCACCAACTGATTCGACGAGGCCTGAAACTTCATAGCCCATCACGCACGGCTTCGGTGGTCCGTCGGGATAAAGGCCCTGTCGCGCGAGGATGTCGGCGAAATTCAAGCCCGCAGCCTTCACGCGAACGAGCACTTCGGCTTTTCCGGTGACCGGGTCGGGCCGCTCTTGTACTTTCATTACGCGAACGTCGCCGTTCGCGGTGGTTACGATTGAACGCATGGTCCCAGGAAGAAACAATTCGGGCAGCCTTACGCTGCCCGAAAGAAGACAGATTGCTGCGGTCGGCGGATCGCCGAGGGAGACGCCTAGGCTCCGGCTATGCCTGGTCGGCTGCTTTCGCCTGTTTGTTTGGTTGTGGCACGACTCTCAGATACGGCTTGATCGTCTTCCAGCCGCCCGGGAATTTCTCTTTAGCCGCTTCGTCGTTCAGCGCCGGCACGATGATTACATCGTCGCCGTCTTTCCAGTTCGCCGGCGTCGCGACGCTGTAATTCGCGGTCAACTGAATGGAATCGATCACCCGAAGGATCTCGTCAAAGTTGCGACCCGTAGACATCGGGTAAACGATCATCAGCTTGATCTTCTTGTCAGGCCCGATGACGAACACGTTCCGCACAGTCATGTTGTCTGCTGGTGTCCGCCCTTCGGATGTTCCAGACACGGTCGCGGGCAACATGTCGTAAAGCTTCGCGACCTCAAGATTGGTATCGCCAATCACCGGATAATTTGGCGCGTGACCGGTCGCGTCTTTAATGTCGTTTGACCAGCGCGTGTGGTTTTCGACCGGGTCAACGCTCAACCCGATGACCTTCACGTTGCGCTTGTCAAACTCTGGTTTGATGCTCGCCATGTAGCCCAACTCGGTCGTGCAGACGGGCGTGAAATCCTTCGGATGCGAAAACAAAACGCCCCAACTGTTGCCGAGCCATTCGTGAAAATCAATCGGGCCTTCGGTAGTTTCAACGTTGAAATTCGGTGCAGTGTCTCCTAAACGTAATGCCATGATTGTTCTCCTCCCTGAAAAGAAACTTCGACCAACGAAATGCGTTTGAAAGCTGATTATGACGGAAAATGATGGTGAGTTTTTAGACCCAAACTGGCGGCAAGTCAAGCTGTTTGGGGCAAGAAAGTGCCTAAACGGCGACGATGGCGATCTTGTTCTTATTCGCGAGCGTAAGCATTTCATCGCGCTCGAACATGAGGGTCTTTCCCGCGGTTAGACACAGGCAAGTGGCACCGGCTTCAATCATGGTTTGAATAGTCGAGAGCCCGACGACCGGCACGTCAAAGCGCATGTCCTGGTCGGGCTTCGCGATTTTGACTACGGTCAGACGGCCACGCACCAACTCGCCTGCGCGACGAATCACGGCGTCGGTCCCTTCCATTGCTTCAATTGCAACACACGCGCGACTGCGCACCACGATTGTCTGGCCGAGGTCGAGCCGCGCAATTTCGTGCGCGACTTCAAGCCCGTATTCGATGTCGCCAGATTCGCGTTCGTCAGGGGCGCGTTTGGTAAGCACGCCCGCGCCCGGCAGCTGATCTTTCAGAAAATAAGTCGAATCGATCAGTTCGATTCCTTCACTGGCGAGTTCGTTAGCCACGGCGCCAATCAAGGCATCGGTATTCTTTCGCGGCAAGTGCAAGAGCATCTTCACCATCCGCAGATCGGGAATTGAGCTGCTGAAGATCTGCACGTGCTTGACCTGCCCCGCCATGATCGCTTTTTCCACGCCTTCATTTTTGAAGAAGCGCAGCATTTTGCCGAGTTGGCCCACGCCAACCCAGGTCACGTTGTCAGCAACTTTCTCAATTTGCGGATCGGTCTCTTCGCGGATCGCGGCGACGGCGACTTGCGCGCCGGCTTTGCGCGCACCTTCGAGGACAAGAAACGGAAATTGACCGTTTCCCGCAATGAGACCAAGCTTCATGGATGGACAGTTGCTTTTCACTAGCCCAGGCGTTTACGCCTGGGGAAGTATTCAGAGCCTGAATCTATAGTCTCCTTCAGGAGGCTTTTGCAATTGCCGCAATTGAAAAGCCCCATAAATGGGGCTGAATATTCTTTCGATCTCGACAACCCAGGCGTAAACGCCTGGGCTACAGAAAGAATCCTCTCGCTCATTTCACGACTCCACGCTCCGATGACTCAATGAACGTCACCAGCTCATCAACTTCTGGTGAATCATTAATTTCACTGCGGATGCGCTCGATAGCCTGCGCTGTGTTGAGCTTTGCCGAAAGCAGCAGATGAAAAGCGTGATGCAACGCAGCGATCGTCTCGCGGGAATAGCCGCGTCGCCGGACTCCAACCTTGTTCAAGCCGTAACATTTCGCGTGATTGCCGACGGTGAGCCCGAACGGCAATGCATCTTTTACCACGACCGAATAACCACCGACATATGCTTCGCGACCGATGCGGCAAAACTGGTGCACGCCGGAGTACGCGCCGATGTTTGCTCCGTCGTGCACGGAGACATGGCCGGCGAGCGTTGCGGCATTCGCCATGATCACGTTGTTGCCGATCAGGCAATCGTGAGCGACGTGGGCCTGCGCCATCAGGAAACAGTCATCACCGGTCTTTGTGATTCCCCCGCCGCCTTTTGTGCCGCGATGAATGGTGACGAATTCGCGGATGCGGTTGCGCTTGCCGATTTCGGTTTCAGTTTCTTCGCCGGCGAATTTCAAATCCTGCGGCGGCAAACCGATCGAAACAAAAGGATAGATGTGGGTCTCATCGCCGATACGCGTGCGTCCATCGATCACGCAATGTGAATCGACGCGCACGCCATTGCCCAGCTCAACCTCGTCGCCGATGATGACGTACGGCCCGATAAAACATCCCCGCCCGATCCGAGCACGAGGGCTGACGATGGCGGTCGGATGAATCTTAGCAGACTGCGATTTTTGAATGGATGGCGAACTCATGTGGAAGTTTACGATTCGCGATTGGCAATAACGCTGGTCAACTCAGCGTCTGCGCAAAGTTCGCCTTCGACTTTGGCTTCGCCGCGCATGCGCTGAATCCGCGAGCCGGTGCGCAGCGCGGTCACTTCCAGCACCAGGGTGTCGCCCGGCACTACGGGGCGGCGAAAGCGCGCTTCTTTTATACCGGTGAAAAGCACCAGCTTCTGATCGCGATCTTCAATTTCGCGCAAAGCGAGAATCGCGCCGCACTGCGCCATGGCTTCGATCACCAACACACCGGGCATGACGGGCGCGCCGGGAAAATGTCCCTGAAAATACTCTTCGTTGATGCTGACCTGCTTGATGCCGACGACTCGTTCGCGCGGAACAAGCTCAATAATTCGGTCGACCAAAAGAAAGGGATAGCGGTGCGGGAGAAGTTTTTTGATCGCTTCAGAGTCGAGAACCGTGTCCATAGATTTGCTGGAAAGTTCAGAGTTCATCAAACCGCTACTGGCGACGAACCAGCCTGAAGGCTGAACTCTAAACTATGGTCGCGGCGTTGCCGCTGCTGCCGGCGCGGGATTCTTGCTGTTGTAATCAGCGATGAAAGCTTTCGTAATATCAATGCTATCAGCCGCGTAGACCAGCGGAATCTGACTTCCGTCCAGGATCATTGTGATGCCGTGCGCCTTGCCAAACGCATCGAGTGCGTTCCCGACATCTTGCTGCAACGGCGTCAGTAATTCGACACGGCGCTTTTCGTAATTTGCCTTCGCGTCTTCACCTTTGCGGTCGTAAGCTTTCTTCTGCTCATCAAACTGATCGATCTTCATCTGAATCTGCGCCGGGGTAGCAGGCGTCGTGCCTTTCTGCATATTCTCGATCTCAGCCTGCAAACCCTTCAACCGTTGAGCCGTTTGGTTGAGTTCTTCCTGCAATGGCTTGAACTCAGCATTCAATTTATTAATACTCGCGGCAAAACGAGCGATGCCGATCTTTCCATCCTGAAACGCTTCGGAATAAATAACTGCAATCTTACCCACCGGCACGGAAGCCTGGCCGGTCGCTGGTTGAGTTCCCGGGCCTTGCGCGCGTGCCGCGGCTGAAAAGACCAAGACTAACAGTATTAACAAACTCTTCTTCATTTTTCTCAAAGACTTCAGTAAGCCGAAAATGCGGAGACGGGCAGTATGCCGATCTCCGCATTCAAAACAAAATGCATTAAAGCCGGACCGGTTACTGCGGCGTCGTCAGCGACGCGGTCGCCGGATTCTTGCTGTTGTATTCAGCGATGAACGCGCGCGTGATATCGATGGAATCGGCGGCACTGACAATGCCCTGAACTTTGGTAACATCAAGAATCAGAGTGATTCCTCGAGCTTTGGCAAAAGTGTCCAGCGCCTTGCCGATGTCTTCATAAATCGGGCTCAGGACTTCTTCCAAACGCTTGTTGAAAGCCGCTTGCGCGTCTTCACCTTTGCGCTGGTAGTCCTTTTTCATTTGATCGATCTTGTCCTGCTGTTGCTGACTGACTTTCGGATCCTGCACGGGCGCCGCTTTCTGCAAATCCGCCGTTGCTTTTTCGATCTGCTGCTGCAAACCCTGCAACTCAGTTTGTCGCGGCTGAAATTCGGCATTCACTTTTTTGAGTGCACTCACGAATTTCGCAATTCCCTGTTTCTCGTCGGCGAAAGCCGAGCTGTCAATGATCGCGACTTTGCTGTCCGGAACGTTCACGGATGTGGGCGGCGCGGGTGCGGGGGTGGCTGTCGGTCGGGCCGGAGTGGTGCCGGTGCGGGGTTGCGCAAACGCTGAAACGGCCATTAATGCCACGAAAAAAGCGATCGCGGCTGTCGCACGAAATATCTTCATAAAGTTCTCGAAATACTCCTTACTTCAATGACGACGTGAACTGAAACCTTAGTTGTTCTGTTCGTCGTTTTGGTTTGCCTCTGGCGGGCGATGTTCCCGCCGTTCGGGTGTTAGAAGGTGCGGCCTACGCTAAACCGAAAGACGCGCTTTTTCTCGTTGAAAATGAACGGAAATCCTTCAATGAACTGGTCCTGACGCGCCCGGGGATTATAAGCATAAATCAGCCGAAAAGGCACGTTGAGAATGGGCACCTGGAAGCGAAGCTCGGCGCCGATACTGCTATGAAAGTTGCCGATCTTCCCGAACTTGCTTTCGCCCAGCCGCGCCACCGTGTTGGTTTGCGCCTCGCCACGAATGAAAACGGGTTGAAAACCGAAGGGCAGACCCGTATTTGGATCGATCATTCCGGTTTGCGCCGCATCGAGCTCCGCCTGCGTCACCAGACGGTTGTCGCGCGCCACGAGACTACCGAGGACAGGTTGAACCGCAAACCCCGGATGATTACAAAACACCGCGGAACTCAGAGTGAGCGCAGCGACGCCGGTTGAGCCAAAACGAGAGCATGAGATGAAACCAACGGTTTGCAAGAACGGCTGGTCTGCGAGGAATTCGCTCGAGTAGCTCTGCTCGCCTTTGGTTCGGAAATTAAATGAAGAACCCACGTCCGCGAACAATGCTGCTGAGACTGCTTTGCCAATCAGCGGAATGCGATACTCGAAGTTGCCAAGCAACTGTGTGTCGCCGCCGATGCGTGTCCAGACGCGGCTAAGTTTCACAACATTGTTTCCGGTTGGCCCGGTAAACAGACCCACGTTCGCCAGCGATTGCGGCAATCCCGGAACCACAGTGGCTGTTCCGAAAGCATTCGACGCCAATACAACGTTTCGCGATGTGAGGTAAAAATCGAGTGGCACAAATGGACTGATGCCGCGTGGCGGATACCCGCGAATCGAGAACTCATCACCCAGGAAAAATCTTTCGTAAATTGGAACACCATCCACGAAAGCGAGCGAGTTTGCGTTTCGGACCTTCGGCGAAATCGCAAACGAGCCGACCGTTCCCGCCTGAAGACGAAAACCAAAGACCTGCGGATGATCGGTCCTCTTGTTCCGTACGGGATAGAATTGCATGAATTCCACTGTCGGCTGATAAGTGCGCACGTCACCAAGTAAGCCTGCTAACGAAAGTCCGATTGATAACGAGCGGCCCTCGGTGGGATCGATCCCGCCCTTGTAATCCCGAGCATCATAAACAAACGAGGCTGTGACGCGGCTGGTTATGATGTTCGGCTGCCGGTAAACAACCGGAATGAACTGATCGGTGTTAGTCCCCGTGTTGACCTGTGGATCCTTCGTGCTGGAGCTGCTGAACAAATACGAAAGTCCAACGCGCGAAAATTGCGTGAACGGCCGCTTGCGATAGAACTCAGACAGCGGCGCGCTCGCGAACACCGTCGCGCCCAAAGACTCTCTGGTAAACAGATTTTCAGAGCTGGTGTTGAAGAATTCGAGCGCCGAGCCGAACAGTCCCTGCTGCGCCGAAAGGTTCTGCGACAGCGCCGTGCCTTCGCCGAAAAACTTCTGCGAATACGCAAAGATGGAAAATCCGGCGGTGATCGGCCGGTTCTTAATGTACGGCTCCGTGAACGAGAAGCTAAAGCTGCGCTGCCGATTGCCGGCGGCCAGGTCGAGCGATAGCACCTCGCCGCGACCAAACAAGTTGTTAGTCGAGTAGTGCAGACCGAAGAACGATCCACCGATTCCCGAAACGCCGCCGTTGAATGAAATTTCCTGCCGCCCTTTTTCGGCGACCTTCACGGTGACGTCGACCAGCGCTTCTTCTTCGTTCGTGCGGTAGTCCGCGTCCTTGTCTTTGTCGATCGGATTGAAATAGCCGAGCTGATTCAGGCGCACAATCGAGTACTCAAACAAGCTCTGATTGTAAATATCGCCTTCGTTAATCAGGACCTCGCGCCGCAGCACGTTGTCGCGCGTAAATGTGTTGCCGGTAAACTCCAGCCGCCGTAGCGTGAACTGCTTGCCTTCATCAATCGTGACCAAAAAATCCGCAACACCCTCGTCGGGCTTCTGCGGATTGTCTTTGAACGTGGGCTGAATTTCGGCGGTGTACTGAATGAACCCCTGCGCGCCGTAAGCTTTTTTCAGATTCTCGTACAGCGCCTTACTGATGGCTTCGCCGTTCGCGATGTCTCCGTTTTTCAAGCCGATAAGATTTTTGATTACCTGCTCAGAAAAGATCGAGTTGCCTTCGATCTTCAACTCGCCAACTCGATACAGCCTTCCTTCAGTGATCGGCACGTTAATTCGCAACACCTCATCGGTTGAGGAAAGGAAAGGCACCGGCAGGATCGGGAAGCCAGTGCGCCGCCGGCCCAGGCCTTCAATTTGCGGCTCTCCGTGGCGGGCCTGGAGATACCCCTTCGATCGCATGTAGTTATCAACGAGGTGCAGGTCATAGTCGAGCTTCTCCCGATGCAGAATGTCCTGTTCGCGGATGCGCGAAAACAAGCCGGCCTCTTTAACGTACTTCATCTGGCCACGCAGCGTGCCGCTCTTAAAAATTTTGGTATCGAAATGAATCTCAGCGACGCGCACGCGAGCGCCTTCGTCAACGCGAAATGTAATCCCCACTGACGTCGCCGAAATCTGCTCTTTCTCTTCCGTAATGACGGCGTTCGGATGGCCCTTCGCCGCAAGCAGCTCTTTCAACACGCGGATCGCGTTGCGCACTTTGACCGGATCGTAAATCGCTTCTTTCGAGACCCCGACGCGACGCTCGCGAAAAGTTCTCAAGACGTCCGACTCAGCAACGCTGTGCAGTCCTTCGAATTGGATGTCGCGAATGATCGGGAGTTCTCTGACGTAAAACGTGACGACGACTCCGCCTCGCGGGCCATCTTCGATGGTTACGCGCGTCTCAACCTTATCAAAAAATCCGAGCGCGAGGATTGCCTGCAAGTCGCGCTCGACCTGTGCCGGGTTGTAAACGTCGCCCGGACGCGTTTGCACATAATAAAGGATGTCGTCTTTGCGCAGACGACGGTTGCCGATGATGTCTACGGTTTCAACCAGGCGTTGCTGAGGCTGTTGTGCGTATGCCGGCTTGACGAAAGCCAGCGCGGAAATGGCGATGATAGCGCTCAGAAGGGCGAGCCAAACTCTGGCGTATGAGTGCATAAGTGCCGGTATGTCAGAACCACCTGCGGTAGCGGGTGGTTTAAGACTTCATTTCCCAGCTACCTGATTTACGCTCGAGCCCGCCATCAGCAAGCTCTCCGTGCCATTTCATCCCGATTATCATTCGGGATTCCGGCACATTTATGAATCAGCGTTTACTTCGGGAAAACCGTAACACAAACCGTCGGCGCGCGCAGCCTGGGGAGCACTTGGATTCACCGCCGCCTTCGCTCGTTGCCAGTTTCCAACCTTACAAAGCGGCGCATTATAACGGGAAAATAAAGCGAAAGTCCAAAGTGGGGCACACTTTGGACTCATAAAATGCGCGGAAAACAAATCGCGTTTACTGCGTCAAGAGCAAATCGCTGGGCTGCTCGATTCCCTCTTCATCGATCATGATCGAGCGGAAGCTGAGTTCGCCGGCGTCAACATACATCTCGACAAGAGACGCGTCGCCGAGCTGGCCTTGGATCAAGGCCTCAGAGAGCGGGTCTTCGACGTATTTTTGCAGCGCGCGGCGCAGTGGACGCGCGCCATAAGAACGATCGGCGCAGGTTTTGTCGAGAATCCAGCGCTTCGCGTCGTCTGCGAGACGCACGATGAAGCCGTGATTCGTCATTGTGCGGTTGATTTGATCGACTTGAAGTTGCAGGACGTCGAGCAGTTCTTCGTCACCCAGTTCGTCGAAAACAATGATCTCGTCCAGGCGATTAATGAACTCAGGATTGAACGTCTGGCGCACGGAACTCATCACCATCTCTTCCATCTTCGCGCGCGACATATCGGCGGAGCCCTGAAACCCGAGCGATGCCCTCTTTTGAATGAACCGCGCGCCGATGTTCGAGGTCATGATGATGATGGTGTTCTTGAAATCGACGGTGTTGCCCAACGCGTCTGTCAGGATTCCGTCTTCGAAAACCTGAAGCAGAATATTGAAAACGTCGGAGTGGGCTTTCTCGATTTCGTCGAAGAGCAGGACGGCGTAAGGCGAGCGCTTGACCCGTTCCGTAAGTTGGCCGCCTTCTTCGTGCCCGACGTAACCCGGCGGCGAGCCGATGAGCTTAGAAACCGAGTGCTTCTCCATGAATTCCGACATATCGAAGCGAATCATGGCTCGTTCGCTGCCGAACAAGAATTGCGCCAGCGAGCGCGCCACTTCGGTTTTGCCGACACCGGTTGGGCCCAGAAACAGGAACGAGCCGACGGGACGATGCGGATTTTTCAGTCCCGCGCGGGAACGTCGAATCGCGCGAGCCAGCGCCGAGATAGCCGGCCGCTGCGAAATCACGCGTTTGTGCAATTCGGCTTCAATGCGCAGGAGCTTCTTCGATTCTTCCTCTTTCAGCGAAGTGATCGGAATGCCAGTCCAGCGCGCGATCACTTCTTCCACGTCTCCGCGCGTGACTTCGCCGACTACGAGCGGGTCCTCTTCTTCGATCGGAGCCTGCGCCCGGCCATAAGTCGCGCGTTCCCACTCGGTCAGCGAAACATTTAACTCATCTAGATTCCCCTGCTCCGCGCAGACGCGCAGCTTCACGCGGGCACCGGCTTCGTCAATCACATCGATGGCTTTGTCCGGCAGGAAACGATCGGGAATGTAGCGGCTGGATTGCAAAACCGCGGCTGCCAAAGCATCGTCGGTGTAATGAACCTGATGAAAACTTTCGTAACGCTCGCGCACGCCCCCAAGAATCTCCACTGCTTCGTCTTCCGAAGGCGGCGCGACTTTCACCGCCTGGAAACGGCGCTCGAGCGAGCGGTCCTTTTCGATCGATTTGCGAAATTCACCGGGCGTCGTCGCGCCGATGCACTGAATTTCGCCCCGAGAAAGCGCCGGCTTCAGAATGTTCGCCGCGTCCAGCGAGCCTTCCGCGGAACCCGCGCCCACCAGCGTATGCAATTCGTCGATGAACACGATGTACTGCGGATTGTCGATCAGCTCGCGCATGATCTGCTTCAAGCGTTCTTCGAATTGGCCGCGATATTTTGTGCCGGCCACGATTAGGCTGATATCGAGCGACAGGATGCGTTTGTTTTCCAGGAAGGAAGGAACTTCATCGCGCACGATACGCTGCGCCAGACCTTCGACGATCGCAGTCTTACCGACACCGGGCTCGCCGATCAAAACGGGATTGTTCTTCGTGCGACGGCAAAGGATTTGCACGACGCGCTCAATCTCGCCTTCGCGGCCAATCAACGGATCAAGCCGATCGTTCGCCGCGTCTTCAGTTAAATCACGCGAGAACTCCAGTAGGTGCGGAATGTCTTTCCGATGACGAGCGTCGGCGCCGCTCTGTCGGGCGATTTCGTCACGCACTGCATTCAGTCGCAATCCCCGCTCAAACAAAATCTGTGCGGCCATCGAACGCTCTTCGCGCAGTAAGCCGAGCAGCAGATGCTCTGTCCCGATGTGACGATGTTGCAGGCGATCCGATTCCTCGTGCGAGTAGTGCAGGACACGCTTGGTCTCCGGAGCGAGTGGCAGTTCAACTGACGTGGGTATTCTTTCGCGCAACAGGGTGCGACCCTCAATCTCGCGGCGAATCGCTTCGATCGTGATTTGCGCGCGCGGAAAGAACCGACCGGTAAGCGTCTTGTCCTCTCGCATCAATCCGAGCAGCAGATGCTCAGGCTCAATCGCCGGCGCGCCAAACTGTGACGCTTCGTATCGAGCGAAAAAGATTACCCTGCGCGCTTTTTCTGTGTAGCGTTCGAACATTCGCTTAAGTTTTTATGATTGCCGCGGCGTGGCTAACTCCCAAACCTCCACGCGCGGGCATTATAACCTAAGCACCAAGAGGCAAGAAGCCCCATCGTTTTTAACAACTGAAGGTTCAATTCAGCTGCACTGTTCGAAATCGCGTTGCGGCAACCAAGGCGTGAAAGATTCCTATGCCGTGGCAAACCGATCGTGTCTGCAAATGTGGAACGCGCCAAAGTTCAGCTTGATGTTACGAACTTTCCTTTTCGCTCATCACTGAGTCCGGTTAAATTGACCGTGTCTTCATTCAAGCTGACCTACACTCTCTCACGGAAGAGCACCTTTCAGTATCCGCTAATCCCTAACCTGACAATCACTTAGCTGCTCATCGGGGGAGTGGCACACCCTTCGCAGAACCTTCGTCGCCCGCAGAGCATTTCTCTACGAGGCAAGTACAAGTTTCACGAGGATGAAGAAGATGAAAAGAACACGAACTGCCCCCGCTATCACCTGGCTGACTCTCTCAGCTCTCCTGATCTCAATGTGCGCTGGTCTCGGCTTCAGCCGCAGCGCGTCTGCGCAAGCCCCGGCAGCACTGCCGGCTTCGACCGATGATGCTCGTGCCGTCCTTTCAAAATACGCGGTCGACCTCACGCGTCTGGCGGCACAAGGGAAACTCGAAACCGTGCAGGGCTTCGACGCTGAGATTAACCGCGTCATCGCGACGTTAGTGCGCCGCTCACCAAAGGCCCCGGTTGTGATTAGCGAATCAGATGTGGATCGCGCCGCAGTTGCGCGCGGTATGGCAATCAAGATCGTATCGGGTGACGTGCCTGAAAATTTGCGCGGCAGACAGGTGTTCAGCCTCAGTCTGGATGCGCTCGCGAAGGGCGCGAAGACCAGCCAGGATTTTGAGCGTCGCATTCAGGCCGTGTTCTCGGCGGCCGCAGCTGCTCGCGATGAGATCATTCTTTTCGTTGATCAGCTTCACCAATATGCCGGCGCCCACGCGACTGCCGCAGCGAGCGCGGAGATCAAGTCGGCCATCGTGGCCAATGGCATCCGCGTGATCGGCGGCGCCAGCCCTGAGGCCTACAACTTGTACATCGCAACCGATGAATCGGTCGCGGAATTATTCGAGTCCATTTCGCTTAGTGCGACTGAGACGGCGTCAAACACAACCTCAGCCAAAGACAAACGCAAGAGCCCGATCAACGAAGAGTTCGAAGGCGACAAGATCTCGCCGGACATGCGTGAACTCGTTCGCAACGCCGGCTCGAAGGGTCGCGTATCAGCGATCCTTCAGGTAAGCGATGTCAACAGCCGCGAAGTGCGCTCGCTGCTGGCGCGTAACGGCGTGCTAATCAGCGGCGCCAGCATGGCAAGCATCGGCGCGATCAAAGTCGAACTGCCGGTCCAGGCGATTGAAGCTCTGATGAAGAGCAACTCGATGAATTATATTTCGCCGGATCGAAAGATCGAGATGTTGGGCCACGTAACTGTGACAACCGGAACTGATCAAGTGCGCAATGCGCCGGGCCTGATCAGTGGCTTGTTGGGCGCCAGCGCCATTGACGGCACGGGCATCGGCATCGCATTTCTCGATTCCGGCATTGATACGAGCCACGCTGCCTTTGCAAAAGATCTTCTGGGCGCAGCGCGCATCAAGCTCAACAAAGACTTCACGACTGAGAACAACCCATCCAACGATCCATACGGTCATGGAACGCACGTGGCCGGCTCCGCGACTGGTATCAGCACAACCAGCGGTAATGTTTATGAAGGCATTGCGCCCAACGCTAACATCATTAATTTGCGCGTTCTTGACAAGAACGGGGTCGGCACGACGTCAGCCCTGTTAGCGGCGCTCAATTGGATCTTGAGTCCATACGATCCGACCAAGCCCGTCAGCTCCACCAATCCTTTGAACAAAGATAAGTACGGCATCCGTGTCGTAAACATGAGTCTCGGCGCGCCAGCGGTCGATACTTATAAGAACGATCCGATTTGCCGCGCGTCGCGTGCTTTGGTTGACGCCGGCATCGTGGTTGTGGCTGCGGCCGGTAACAACGGCAAAGATGCCAACGGCAATAAGATTTACGGACAGATACACTCTCCTGGAAACGAACCTTCGGTTATTACGGTTGGCGCGACCAATACGTTCGGCACCGATTCGCATGCTGATGACGGCGTCGCCACCTACAGCTCGCGTGGTCCGACTCGCAGTCATTGGACGGACTCAGCCGGAGTTATCCACTACGACGATCTGCTTAAGCCAGATCTGGTCGCGCCCGGAAACAAACTGATCTTTGCCGAATCAGACACGAGCGCGTCCACGCGTAATCTGTTGGTGACCCAAAATCCACAATTGGACTCAGGAATCACCGACAGCAACAACAAGAAACTGATGTATCTGAGCGGTACCTCGATGGCCACACCCATCGTGGCGGGTGCGGCGGCGTTGATGCTTCAAATCAATCCGAACCTGACGCCAAATATGGTGAAGATGGCGCTGATGTATACGGCTGATCCTTTGCCCGGCTGGAATATGCTCGAGCAAGGCGCCGGCGAGTTGAACGTCGAAGGCGCGGCACGTTTGGCTAAAGTGATTCGCACAGATCTCACCAACAGCACGCCCAAGGGCGATCCGATGTTGACTGTTGCGGCCCCGAACCCGCAGACGACGATCGGCGGAGCAACGTTCACCTGGTCACAGGGCATTATCCTGAAACACTGGTACGCGAAGGGCACGTCTCTAATCACGAAATACCAAACGTATTACGCAACGGGCGTAGTCCTTGGCGATGGGATCATTCTCCGTAACGGCGTAGTGCTCGGTGACGGCGTCGTGCTGGGTGACGGAGTCGTCCTCGGCGATGGCGTTGTCCTTGGTGACAGTATCTTTACCAGTTCGGGCGTCGTGCTTGGCGATGGCACCGTCTTCTGCAGCGGTGTTGTGCTGGGCGATGGCGTGGTGCTCGGCGACGGCGTTGTGCTTGGCGACGGAATCATCCTGGGCGACGGCATCATTCTTGGTGACGGCGTTGTCCTGGGAGACGCCACCGTGCAAGCGATGTCCATGCGCGCTTTGATTAATGGCGACGACGGACCAGCGATGCGCTAGCTCGTAAGTCAAACCCGACAAGACCCGAAGACAAAGGAGCGTCAAATGGCCGTCACAATGATGAAGTGCGAACTAGCAGATGCGCCGGACCTTTTGCCAGGTGATTTAACCTGCGGCCAGTTGCAACCGGGACAAGAAGCCGAAACGCTCGAATTTCTAGCCGAACGGCCGATTCACACGGTCTTCATGTCCACGCTGATTCGCGATAATGGCCTCGCCAGTCCTCACAATCGGGGCTCATTTTATGTGTGCCGGAACAGCGCCGAAAAAATTGAGGGCGTGGCCCTCATCGGGCATGCTACAATTATCGAGGCGCGCACCGATTCAGCGGTTGCCGCCTTTGCCCAACTGGCTACCCAAAGCCAACACGCTTACCTCATCCGCGGCGAACGCAAAACGGTCGACAGTTTTTGGAAGCAATTCGCCGAAGTCGGCCAACAGTCCCGGCTAGTCTGCCGCGAGCTTCTGTTTCAGAGCAAAGTCATCCCGGCGTTCGAGCCAGTTTGCAATCTGCGTCCGGCCACGATCGATGATATCGAGCACGTGCTGACCGTTAATGCGATGCTTGCCTTTGAAGAAGGCGGCATTAATCCATTCCAGCGCGACCCGCAAGGCTTTCGGGCCCGGACCACGCGCCGCATCAATCAGGGACGCGTCTGGGTTTGGGTTGAGAACGGAAAGCCAATTTTCAAGGCCGACGTCGTCGGCGATACGCCCGAGATGATTTACCTCGAAGGAATTCACGTTCACCCGCAAGATCGTTCCAAAGGTTACGGCAAACGATGTCTTGCGCAACTCTCGTCAATCCTGCTTCGCCGCAGCCGTTCGATCTGCCTCACGATCAATCAACGCAAAGCCGACACGGCCGCGTTCTACGCGAAGGTCGGGTTTGATTTCCACAGCGAATACGAAACGATTTATCTGCGTTAACAATTTGCCAGAGGTTCAAAGCTTGGTTAGCACTTCCCGTTCAACCGGCAAACAGAGTCCGTCCGTCGCCTATCGTTGGTTGGTCGTGGCGTGCGGCGGCGCGTCGCTGATCTACGCTGCGACCAGGATGCCGCTGCCGAAATTCGATTTGCGCATCGTCTTACTGACGACGATTACAGTGCTCGTCAGCTCGCGCTTCGCCGTTAAGATTCCGCGTGCGAACACCAACGTCACCGTCTCTGATACGTTCATTTTTCTCGCGCTGCTGGTCTACGGCGGCTTCGCCGGCATTTTTCTGGCGGCCGCCGAAGGATTGTTTTCGGGCATTCGCATCAGCAAGAATCCGCTGGTCGTCGCTTTCAACTCAGCGATGATGGCGTGTTCCACACTGCTCACGGTACTCATCATCGAACTGTGCTTCGGCTCGATCTCGAACCTGAGATTCCACGAATGGCACGTGTTTATTCCCGCAGTCGGCGCGATGGCGCTGGCCCAGTATTTCATTAACACCGGCATCAGCGCGGCTGGCCTGGCGCTGAAAACGGGGGACTCAATTTTCCGCACGTGGCAAACGCATTATCTCTGGACCTCGATTACGTACATTTCCGGCGGCGCGGTTGCCGCGATCACTTCGAATTCTTTCGAGAAGGCCGGCTTCGCGATTCTGATTGTCGGTACGCCGGTCATTTCGATCGTTTACTTCACATATCACAAGTATCTGGACGAGATTAAAGCCAGCGCCGAGCAGGCCGAGCAGGCGGAGCGCGAACGCGCTGAAGCTGAAGGCGCACGCGCCGAAGCCGAACGCGCCCGCGCGGAACAGGCCGAACATCACGTGGAAGAATTGAATCGTCACATTGCCGAGCAGGAACGGATTAGCGAGCAGCTTCAGGAAAGCAAAGATCACTTTCGCCACGCGGCTTTTCACGACACGTTGACCAGCCTGCCAAACCGGGCCCTGCTGGCGGAAAACCTGAAGTTCGTGATGGAACGCGCGAAGCAGCACGAGGATTATCAATTCGCGGTGCTCTTCCTCGATCTCGATCGATTCAAGAACGTGAACGACAGTCTCGGCCACTCGATCGGCGATCAACTGCTAATTGCGATGGCGCGACGCCTGGAGCATTGCATTCGCGAAGTTGACATGGTCGCGCGCCTCGGCGGCGACGAGTTCGCGATTCTGCTCGATGGCATTGCGAACTCGGGCGACGCCACGAACATGGCCAAGCGAATTCAGGAGAAACTTGAGTCTCCGTTCAACCTCAGTGGTCATGAAGTTTTCACCACCACCAGCATCGGCATCGCCATGAGCTCGACCGGTTACGATCATCCCGAAGCGATGCTGCGCGACGCTGACACCGCGATGTATCGCGCGAAAGCCCAGGGCAAAGCTTGCTACGAAGTGTTCGACAAGGGCATGCACGCGCGCGCGGTTTACCTTTTGCAGATGGAAACCGATCTGCGCCGCGCGCTCGATCGCGAGGAGTTCCGCGTTCACTATCAACCAATTGTTTCTTTGGAGAACGGACAGCTCGCCGGCTTTGAAGCCCTGATTCGTTGGCAACATCCGGAGCGCGGTTTTATCAATCCGGGCGACTTCATCTCGCTGGCGGAAGACACGGGACTAATCGTCCCGATGGGACTGTGGATCCTGCGCCGCGCATGCGAACAGCTCGCGAAGTGGCAATGGCAATCGCACACCAACCGCAATCTCTTCATGAGCGTCAATCTCTCCAGCAAGCAACTCGCCCAATCGGCTCTGGTGAGTCAGATTCGCGAGATTTTGCAGGAGACGCACGTCGAGCCGCGTCATTTGAAATTGGAAATCACTGAGAGCGCAGTCATGGAAAATGCTGAGACGGCTGTGCAGCTTCTGCGCCGCTTGAAGGCTTTGGGCGTCCAACTGAGCATCGATGACTTCGGCACGGGTTATTCTTCGCTCGGCTACCTGCACCGCTTCCCGGTTGATACGCTGAAGGTCGACCGCTCGTTCATCGGCCGCATTGGCGAAGCTGCGGAGAACATCGAGATCGTCCGCACGATTGTCTCTCTGGCTGAGAACATGGGGATGGAAGTCGTCGCGGAAGGCGTCGAGACACTTGCCCAATTCAGCCAACTGCGTGCGCTGAACTGTCAGTACGGCCAGGGCTATCTGTTCTCACGGCCGGTGGAAGCAACTTCTATCGACGGCTGGATCTCGCGCAAACCCGATTGGCAAACCGCTCTGTTTCCGAAGAATGAATTCGTTGCGCCGGCTCAGGCGCCGGTTGTGCAATTGAGATCCGCGTAGTCACCTCGCACTAAAAACACTTCTTCAATTCTTCCTGTCTATTCTCGGGCAAAAGCTGTTCGAGGCGGGGCTGATCTGTGGCTGAAGCATCTTCCTTCGGACGAATCTCGAAAATTGTCGGTGCAATGCGACGGAAGTGAAAGTGAGGTTCTGTCGCCACTAGCTCGCTAATCTCGGCTGATTGCCACGAACATGGTTGCCACCAGCGCGGATCGACGTCGAGAAAGACTCGGTGGCCTGCACGCAATTCTTCTTCAATCTTCGATTGCAACTTGCCCGCGGGAAAGCCGGCGCCAGTGCCGATATGTCCCCATTGCCCCGCGCCGATGCCGCGCCAATACGTAACCGCCACCGTGGCAAAGCCGGCGATCACCACTGCATCCTTCGGCAAAAGCTCCAGGCTGGCGATGTAATCCCTCGCGAACGCCAGCCGGTTGCGATAATCGTTCGTCCTCGTGCGCAATAAAAGTCCCATCGCTGCGGACACAGTCACCACGACGGCGATGATCAATGCCAACGCGCGCTGCGGGCTTTTCAGTCTCTGGGTTCCGAGGCGCAACAAGTAGTTCGCCACAAGCGGAGCCATTGCCGGAAGTCCGATCACGAAGTAACGCCAGTTGATGACTGTGCTGTAGTAGAAAACTAACGTCGCGGTAACGAACAAGCCCATGCTCGCTGCCACAAGTGGAATCGTCCATCCGCGTTTTCGCCACTCATTGGCGAGCGCAAACGGCAAACTCACGAACACGATGGGTGCAGCCAAAAAGAAGTAAGCGAAGAACGGTTTGAGATTCGACAACGTTAGCGGGTGACGCGTAGCCTCGCTGCGTGACGACTCCAGCCAGATGTACCAATTCGCGCGATAAGCGGCGTCGAGGGCATACCACAAAGCAAATGAGCCGAGCGCGACAGTGAAAAAGACAACCAGCGAAGATCCAATCACGGCCAGCGTGCGGCGGTTGAACTTCCAACCGCTCGCGAATGGCGCCAACAGTAACCAGGGAAAGTAAAACCCAACCGTCTCTCGGAGATTAACTGCCAGTCCGAGCAAAGCTGCTCCCGCGAGAATCAGCCACGCGCGTCCACTTTTCAATCCACGCAGATGCACGACCAGGGCCGCCGCCAGCAACCAGACGGCCGGAACGTCGGTCATAACCTGACTGCCGTAGATGACGACTACGGGGCATACGGCGACCATCAGCGCCGGAACGGTCGCGGACAGTAACGACGAGGTGAGGTCGCGCGCCAGAACCCAGCACGCGATGATCGCCACAGGAACCTGCACCACGACCGCATACTTGAAAAGCAGGTAAGCGTGCTCTGGGCCAACCCCGAAAACCTTGTGCGCAAAGGTGTAGAGAACGAAGTTGAACAGAGTGAACAGAGAGCGGCCCAGCGCCATGTTCGACGGCTCGCCCTGCAATGAAGCGACGGTGTAGTCAAGGCCGTCCCAATCGCCGATGAATGGATTCAGATAGACGAGCGTCAGCGCTAGTCCTACCAGCGCCGCCGGCAGCCAGTAGACGTACGCGCGAAAGAAACTCGTTGAATGCGGCGTTCGTTCAGCAGTTACTGTCATTGCAAATTAGAAATTGCAAACTGAAAATTTCAATTTGGCCCCAAGGACGGTGAGGCTCGCTTTCTAAAACGTCTGACGCGGCCGCGGGCGCGGCAAAGCGCAATTTGCAATTGTCAATTTTCATTTTGGAATTTGCAATTTCGAACGCTTCAATTGACTTCCCTCTTCAGTGGCGTTTGCACTTGTGACTGACCTCGCCAGACTCTAGACTGTCGCCTCTGTTGAAGAGCAAATCCACTCTGCGCACGAATGTTGAATATTGGGCTGCCCGCCTGATTTTGGCGGTTTTCTCAATGCTCCCGCTGCGCTTCAGTTTGCGGCTTGGCTCTTGTCTGTCTCGACTCTTTTATTCTTTCGCTGAAAAACTACGACGGACAGGACGTCGCAATCTGGCGCTGGCCTTCCCCGAACTCAGCCCGCCGGAGCAAGCGCGTTTGCTGTCAGGCTGCTTCGAAAACCTCGGCCGGCTGCTTGGCGCGTTCAGTCACTTCGAAAAAGAATCACTAGAAACCTGGCGCGAAATCATCGACATTGAAGGACTAGAACAGCTTGAGACGGCGCGTGCGCAAGGTCGTGGAATAATTCTCTTCACCGGGCATGTCGGCGCGTGGGAACTGACGAGTTTTGCGCTTTCGTTGTTCGATCAACCGCTGAGCTTTCTCGTCCGTCGCATTGACAATCCAAGAATCGAAGCGCTTGTCGACGCTGCGCGCACGTGCCGCGGAAACCGCACCATCGACAAGATGTTCGCCGCGCGCGAGATGCTTGAGACTTTGCGGCGCGGCGGCACGTTGGGAATTCTGGTTGACCTGAACACGTTGGATCGCGAAGCCGTGTTCGTCGATTTCTTTGGCATCAAAGCGGCGACCACTTTCATCGTCGCCAAGCTGGCGCTGCGCACCGGCGCATCCATTGTTCCCGTATTTGCGCCGTGGGACGAAAAGCGGCGGAAATTCACTTTGAAAATTGACGAGCCGCTGTCGTTTGCTCCGACAGGCGATGAAGAGGCCGATGCTGTACGGCTGACGCAATTGATAACGAATGTGGTTGAAAGTTACGTGCGGCGCTATCCTGACCAATGGCTTTGGATTCATCGGCGTTGGAAAACGCGGCCGCCGGGCGAGCCGGGGATCTACTAGAATCGAAATTGAAAAGTGAAAATTGCAAATGCGATGTCCAACAGGACGTGAATTTCGATTTGCAATTTGCAGTTTTCAATTTCTAATTTTCAATGTCTTCAACTCCACTCGACGTCCAACTTAAGTCAAGTTTGCAGCGCGCGTATGAATTTGCCGATTTATCGAGATATTCTTTCAAAGATCGTCTGCTGATTCGCGCCGCCGATCTCGCGATCTTCATCATCATCAAACTCATCGGAGCAACCATAAAATTCGAGGTCGAAGGCTGGGAGAATTGGCAGGCGGCCTCGGCAAACGGCGGCCTTCCGATCTACAGCTTCTGGCACAATCGCGTCTTTCTCTCGATCTATTTCTGGCAGAAGCGGCAGATTGTCGTCATGACATCGCAGAGTTTTGATGGCGAATACATCGCGCGTTTTATTCAGCGGTTCGGCAGCGGCGCGGCGCGCGGCTCATCGACGCGAGGCGCCACGGGAGCGCTGATTGAGATGGTGCGATTGATGCGGGCTGGGCGGCCTACTGCATTTACTGTCGATGGCCCGAAAGGCCCGCGTTACGAGGCGAAGATGGGGCCGGTGCTCCTCGCCAAGAAAACCGGACATCCGGTTCTGCCGTTCACGATCGCCGCGAAGAAATTCTGGGAAATCAGCTCGGCCTGGGATCGAACGCAAGTGCCAAAGCCGTTCACGCGCGCGGGCGTTCTGATTGCCCCGCCGATTCACGTGCCCGCAGACGCCGATGACGATGTTCTCAACGCGAAGCGCGATGAACTCCAGCACGCGCTTGATGAGCTCGAGCGGAAGGGCGAGCAGTGGCGGGCCACTATTTCGTCAACCTAAGGCGCGTGTAGTACGATTGGCGCACGGCTTCAAGTCCCAGCTTTAAGGGTTCAGGTTCGACTGTTGGGTTTTGAAACCTGCAACTTCAAACTGAAACTCTGCTTCGGAGGCCCCGATGATCAATCAGGACCGCATCAAGAATCTTCTGCTCGAACTCGTGCAGATCGACAGCCACTCGCGCAAAGAACGCGAAGTCGCGCAACGCATCAAAAAATACTGCGAAGAAATGGGCGCGCAGGTGGAAGTCGACGATGCCGGCCGTGCGGTTGGCGGCAATACCGGCAACGTCATTGCTCGCTTTCCCGGTTCGATTACGAGCGCCGAGCCAATCATGATGAGCGCGCACATGGACACCGTCGTCCCCGGCGAAGGCGTCAAGCCAATCGTCGAAGGCGACATTATTCGCACGGACGGAACGACTGTGTTGGGCGGTGATGACAAGAGCGGCTGCGCCGTGATTATCGAAGTCATTCGCTGTCTTCAGGAGCAAAATATTCCCCACGCGCCGATCGAAGCGATCTTTTCGATCTGTGAAGAAGTTGGGCTTTTGGGCGCGAAGAACGTGGACGTTTCCAGGCTGAAATCAAAGTACGGCATCGTTTTCGATTCAGACGATCCGGGATTTCTCTTCACCAAAGGCCCTTCGTCCAATCACATGGAGTTCAGGATTCACGGACTCGAGTCGCACGCCGGAGTCGCGCCGGAAGAAGGCATCTCCGCAATCAAAATCGCCGCGGAAGGGTTGGCGAACATGAAGCTCGGACGGATCGATCCGGAAACGACGGCGAACATCGGCCAGATCGAAGGCGGCATGGCCACGAACATCATTCCCAATCTGTGCGTGTTGAAGGGCGAAGCGCGCTCGCACAGCGAAGACAAACTCGAAGCGCAGACGGCCCACATGAAGAAATGTCTGGAAGACGCGGCCACGAAATATGAAGTGACGGTCGCCGGTAAAACTACAAAGGCTTCCGTCGAGTCGCACATTGAGCGCGACTACTCATCGATGGACGTGCCTGATAGTTCCCATGTCGTGCAGTTGGTTATCAAAGCCGCCGCGCGCATGGGCCTGGAAGTGAAGACGATGGCTTCGGGCGGCGGCTGCGACGCGAATGTCTTCAACCGCAAAGGCCTCGAGTGTGCAAACCTCGGCACCGGCATGCGCGCGATTCACACAGTCAAAGAATGGCTCGACGTGAAGGACATGTACGCGTCGGCTGAGATGACGCTCGAAATTATGAAGCTGAACGGCGAGCTGGCGATGAAAGCGACAGCAACTGGTGCTTAAGGAACGCACGCATCCGTGCGTGCGTGGGGGTCGCGAGCATCCTGCCCGCATTTTTATGATCCAATCAGCCGGCAAGATGCCGGCGCACCGCAGGCAGGATGCCTGCGCTCCGCATGCCACGCTGGACTCATATCACAATCAACTGTAGCGACCTCGAACGATCAATCGATTTCTATACTTCTTTTTGCGGGCTCTCGATCGTTCGCGATCGCCGGCCCGAGGGGCGTCATAACGTCTGGCTCGGACCGAAGACAGCGCCAGGCGAGGATCCGGTTTTCGTTCTAGTCGTTGTGCAGGATGAAGTGAAGGCGCGCCTCGATCATTTCGGATTTCAGTGCGAATCACGCAAGGAAGTTGATCGGGTCGCGCAGCTTGCTCGCGAACGAAACATTCTCGTCGAGCCGCCCATGGATATTGGTGGAGTGGTCGGCTACTTCACGATGGTTCGCGATCCCGATGGACACCTCGTTGAGTTTACTGCTGGTCAGCCGCTGAAAGGTTTAGGCTCATGATCCGTCCGTTTCGCGGCGTTCATCCGCAAATTCACGAAACCGCTTTCGTCGCTGACAGCGCGCAGCTCATCGGCGACGTGCACGTCGGCGAGCAGGCGTCCGTGTGGTTTGGCTCAGTCGTGCGCGGCGACATGTTCTACATCCGCATCGGCGATCGTACCAACGTGCAGGACAATTGCGTGTTGCACACGCGCACGGGTGAGAAGCCGACGATTCTCGAAGAAGAAGTGACTGTAGGCCACGGCGTGACGCTGCACGGTTGCTACATTGAACGCGGATCGTTGATCGGCATCGGCTCGATCGTGCTCGATGACGTTAGGATCGGAGCGCAGTCTCAAATCGCGGCGGGCTCACTGGTTACGCCCGGAACGATTATTCCGCCGCGATCGTTTGTAATGGGTATGCCGGCGCGCGTGAAGCGGCCGCTGACCGACGAAGAGGTCGCCAGCCTCGATCGTTATTGGCAGAACTATGTCGAGTATGCGGCGGCCTACTTGAGAGAGTGGCGGTAAAGCGCGCTCAAGCGAAGGAGAGCATTTCTTGCTGCGGCTCCGATATTGCCTGCTCTTTCATCCACCCGATCACATCGTTCAGGTCGGCCAACTCCGCAACGGAAAGTGGATGTGCGCCCTTGCTGATCAGTTCTTGATTGCCTCGCCCGACAGTCTGACCTGCGCGAACGAATAGCGGACACCAGCGAGCGGTTAAGGCCTCGATGGCGCCTGCCCACGTTCCGCCCTTTTCATATTCGCTCGACACTATGACTGAATAGTCCGACGCCGCATAGATTATCTTGTTGCGACCCATCGCGCCGCCGACTGAGAAGGCATTATCAGGCCGGTAAGGCGTCAGCAAAACCAATCTGCCGTCCGCGATAAAGTTACGGACATCCGTCTGTCTGATTGTCTTCGTGAGGCTGTCCGCCAGAACGCCAACGGCATGGCCCCCTGTGTCCAGCGCTCCCTGCATCGCAATGCGATCAGTTCCGCGCGCGCCTCCCGAGACTACGGCCACTGAAGAGCGGGCGCAGATTTCTCCGAGACGGCGGGCGAAGTTTGCTCCATCGTCATCGATATTGCGCGAGCCCACGATGCCCACGGCCGGCCGTTCGAGAATTGACGCATCGCCGGCGCCAAACAATACGGGAGGAGCTTGGTGTTTCAATGAGTTCTTGATTCGCGAAGGGTACGAATCGTCAACGCGCGTCACGCACCAGATACCACCGGCGGATAATTGTTCCAGCTCCAGCGCGATCGCCCCGCCCCGATTCAACAACTGCGCGATTCGCTCTGCTTCAGCTTCAGTGACTGTCAGATGCTTTGACAGATCTGCCCTCGACATTCCCAAAAGGGCGCCGGGACGGCTCATCCCCGATTCATGAATCCGCCGCGCGAGAGCATTCCAATCTTTGAGAGTCAGTGGTGACAATCCAGACTCGCCGTCGCTAATGCCCAACCGTGAACAGAGCATCACGACCGCCGCGGCATCATCGGTTAGTTGTTCGCGCACGTCGATCATGAATCACCTGCGGTTGCTCTCGCCAATGCGAAAGGAAAGACCGGTCCGCTGCCGTTCATTCGTAGCAATATTCCAACTGTGGTTAAGGTCCAAGCCGAATCGACTATATCATCAACCAAAAGCACCGGCGCGTTAAGGATATCATGCTCGATCGAGAATGCTCCCAAAAGATTCCGTAATTGCTGCGCGCTGTTCTCCATAAGTTTCTGCGGTTCCGTATCGCGGATTTTTGCGACCACAGGCTCGAATGGCAAACGCAGAACTTCGGCTAATCGTTTGGCAAAATCTGAAACCAATGTCGGTTGACGATTCGATGGAACGCACGTTACCCATTCAGGGAACGGTTCAGGTCGCCAGTGGTCGCGAATCAATCGTGCGGCTGCTTCTGCTAACGCGTTGCTGAAATACTTCGCCTGATACTTGCCATCAGCAACAGCGCGTCCCCAACCCGCATCGCCGTAGATGCACAGCGCGCGTTTTTGCTGTGGCTTCATTTCGTCCGGGATCGTCGTGCTCAGCGTCCGCTGCTTCGTCAACCCGACGGCATTGGGCATCATTGTTTGAATCTCGTCGAGCGCCGCTTTGGGCCATTGCTTTCGGGCATCAAACACAACCTCATCGCCGCGCAGGAATTCGATTGCCTCATGAATTAGTTCCTGCGAAATCGCCTGGCGTTCAGTACGGCCAGAACAATTCATACACTTACCGCAGGGAGACGGTGATGGATCATCCAGCGCTCGGGCCAGAAACTCCATCAAGCAACCATCATGATCGACGTATCGCTTTATTTCTTCGACCTCAGCTCGGCGATTCGCGGTTACTTGATGCGAACGCACCTGGTCAGCCTGCCAGGCATTCGTCGTGCGAATGTAGGTCCGACCGTCACGAACAACCGCGCCATCCACCTCGAGCAACTTCAACGCTTTATCGATCACGCCGCGTCGATAGTTCATCAGCGACATCAGCTCATTGACAGTCACGCCGGACGTTTGTTCGACGGCGCGCAACACTCGTGACATCACTTCGGCAGGCGGAAACGCCGAGCGAATAAAGTAGTCCTGAATCTCATCGTCTTCGCGACCACTCAACAGAATCCCGTACGCTTCGTCCATCGCGCGGCCGGCGCGGCCGACTTGTTGGTAGTAAGCGATTACCGATCCTGGACGCTGAAAGTGGATCACGAATCCCAGATCGGGTTTGTCGAAACCCATCCCAAGCGCGACCGTCGCCACCAACGCTTTGCATTCATTCGCCAGAAGCATGCGTTCCGATTCGAGCTTTTCTGCGCTCTCAATTTCTGAGTTGTATTCGCGCGCAGCAATCCCGTTCTGTTGCAGCCATTCTGCGACGCGACGCGTGTCAGGAATCGTCAGGCAATAGATAACGCCGCTACCAGAAAGCTTCGGAACGAATTGAGCCAGCCAGGCGAGCCGCTCGCTCTGATCGCTTAGTTTGATGTTAAAGAGCTTTAGCGATGCGCGCGTGAGCGGGCCGCGCATCACCTGCAAGTTTTGAATTTGCGCAACCACGTCCTGCACGACGCGATCGTTAGCTGTCGCCGTCGTACAGATCACCGGCGCCTTCGCGGGCAGCAGTTGGAGGATGCGGACGATCCGGCGATAGTCCGGCCGAAAGTCGTGTCCCCAATCAGAGATGCAATGCGCCTCGTCAACGATGAACAGGCCTATGCTGTTTTGAATTCGGGATAAAACCGTGCTGCGAAAATCCGGGTTCGCCAGACGTTCCGGCGAGATTAGAAGGATGTCGCATTCGTTTCGCGTGAGCGCGGCCTGTGCTTCTTCCCACTCATCGATGTTCTCGCTGTGAATCGTGAATGGCCTCAAGCCAATATTTCGCGCTGCTTCGATTTGATTTCTCATCAGCGCCAGCAACGGACTAATAAGCAGTGCGGGGCCCGAGCCGCCGTCACGAAGAATTTTCGTCGCGATGAAGTAAACGATGCTTTTGCCCCAGCCGGTGCGTTGAACCACCAACACGCGTTGCTTGCGCACAGCAGCCGCTTCAATCGCTTCCCATTGTCCTTCTCGAAATGACTTGTCGGCGCCGAGCATTTGGCGTAGGAGCAACTCGGCTTCGGGCACGTTCATGAGGAATTCACCTTGTGTGGAAGGTCGGGCGGTCAGGCGCGTTTGTGTTGTGCCTGCTCCGACCCCAGCGGTGGAAGGAGATCGCTCTTGTACCCGCACTCTTCAACTGCACAGCGTCGCGTAGTTCCCTTTTTCGTGGTTTTCTCCAGCAAAAACGGCGCGCCGCACTGCGGGCATTTTTCCTGTACGGGCTTGTCCCAGTAAACCGTCTCGCATTTCGGATAATTCGCACAGCCATAGAAAACTTTTCCACGTCGTGACTTCTTCACCACGATCTCGCCGCCACAACCGGGACGCGGACATTTCACGCCCGTCGTTTCCTGCTTGATGTATTTGCACTTCGGATAATTCGAGCAGGAGATGAATTCACCGAAGCGGCCGTGGCGCTTCACCAGTTGTGCGCCGTCAACCGGACACTTCTCGTCGAGAAGTTCCGGCGGCGCAGTCAGTTTCCCGCTCTTCGAAATTTTTCGAATGTTGCGACACTCGGGATAGCCAGAGCAGCCATAAAAAGGTCCGAAACGCCCGCGCTTTAGTTGCATCTGCTTTCCGCAAAGCTCGCATGCCTCAATTTCTTCCTGGCCATCACCGGCGGCGTCAGTTTGACCACCGCCGTCCGTTGTTGCTGGCTCCGCGTCACGGGTTGCGCCACAGTTGTTGCACTTCAGATATTTTCCGAAGCGGCCCAGCTTCTGGACCATCCCCGGCGTGCCGCACTTCAGACAGACTTCGTCAGTGGGAGTTTCTTTCTCCTTAATATCCTTCGCGTACTTTTGAAACTGCGTCAGGTCCTTTTTGAACTTGTCGTAGAATTCGTGAAGCGCGTCGGTCCATTTCAGCTTGCCTTCTTCGATTTCGTCCAGCTCTTCTTCCATGCGCGCGGTGTAGGTTTCGTTGAAAAGATCGTCGAAGCCGCCTTCGATCAAAACGTCGTTGACGGTTTTACCCAGCGCGGTCGGATGAAAGCGGCCTTCTTTCTTTTCGACGTACTCGCGATCCTGAATGGTCGTCATGATCGCCGCGTAAGTTGACGGCCGACCGATGCCTTTTTCCTCGAGCGCCTTGACCAAAGTAGCTTCCGTGTAGCGCGGCGGCGGTTCGGTGAAATGCTGTTCAGGTTCGATCGTGTTGAGCGTCAACGTTTCGCCTTTCGCGACCAATGGCAGCGTGCGTTCTGCCTCGTCCTCTTCGGCGACAGTTTCGTCTCGACCTTCCTGATAAATCTTCAAAAAGCCGTCGAACTTCTGAACGGATCCAGTCGCACGAAAAACCAACCGGCCCGCTTGAATGTCGATTGTCGTTTGGTCGAAGAGCGCCGGCATCATTTGTGACGCCACGAACCGCTGCCAAATTAATCGGTACAACTTCAGCTCTTCCGGCTTCAGATACTTCGCGAGCGCATCCGGTGTGCGCGTCACGTCAGTTGGGCGAATCGCTTCGTGCGCGTCCTGCGCGTCTTTTTTAGATCGGTAATGGACGGCCTTCTCGGGCAAGTAGTTCGCGCCGTATTGTCCGCGAATGAAATCGCGTGCCTCAGTCAACGCGGCATCACCGACGCGGGTCGAATCCGTGCGCATGTAAGTGATCAGGCCGACCGATCCTTCTTCACCAATCTCAACGCCTTCGTAAAGATGCTGCGCGATCATCATCGTGCGCTTCACCGGAAAGCCGAGTTTGCGCGATGCTTCCTGCTGCAACTTCGAAGTAATGAACGGCGGAACAGGATTCCGCTTACGTTCTTTGGTCGTGACTTCGTTGACAACGAACGTTTGTTGCTTCGCTTCGGCGACAATTTCATTCGCGTGGGCGTCGTTTCGAATTACGAGTTCAGACTTCTTAACATCCTGATCGAAGCCGCTCGTCTTGACCGTCTGCTCACCAACCTTCAGCAAACGCGCATCAAACGCCGGGGGCCGTTGGCCAGTCAGATTCGCGCCGATCGTCCAGTACTCAGTCTTAACAAACGCCTCGATTTCACGTTCGCGCTCGACCACCATGCGCAGCGCTACGGACTGCACGCGCCCCGCGCTCAGTCGACCGCCCACCGTGCGACAAAGCAACGGCGAAACTTTGTAGCCGACCAGGCGATCGAGAATGCGCCGCGCCTGCTGCGCATCAACCAGATTCTCGTCGATCTGTTTCGGATGCTCGAACGCTTCCTGCACCGCGCGTTTGGTAATCTCATTGAACATCACGCGGAACGCGGGCACGGCAGGTTTCTTCGGAACGATCTCTTCGGCGAGATGCTGGCAGATCGCTTCACCTTCGCGATCCGGGTCAGCGGCCAGATAAATCGCCTCAACCTCTTTCGCGGTCTTCTTTAGATCCGCAACGATCTTTCTGTTATTTCGTTTCTTAGAATCGGGAATAATCTCGTAGCTCGGCTCGAAATTGTTCTGAATATCGACGCCCAATCCCTTCGAAGGCAGATCTTTGATATGCCCGATCGAGGCCTTCACGACGAAGTCCTTGCCGAGATATTTATTGATCGTTTTCGCTTTGGCGGGCGATTCGACGACTACGAGATTCTTGGCCATTTCTGATTCTGCTCCGGCCCGCACTGATGAATTTTCGGTGGCCGAAGGTTGCTTTTCTGCGAATTCGCTGCGGGTTTAAGCGCGGTTGAAAATAGCACTAAGAGCCGCGGTAACGTCAAATCGGGTGACGAAAGACCCGCTAAAATGCCGCTTTGAGATATGAATCGAGGGCCTTGGTTTACATCTTCCGCACGAAACAATGGCCGGGCAGCGCGCGAATCAGTTCGCGCATTTCCAGCGCCAGGAGAGCGCTCGTCAGTTGCGTAATCGAAAGCTTTGTCGTTTCCGCCAGCGAGTCGATCTGTAGGGGCGTGTCGGTTGACAGCAGCTTGAAAATCGCGCGTTCGTGTTCGGATAAATCCGAGGGAGCAAGTTGTAGTTGATCGACCAACTCGCCTTGCTTCTTTGTTTTCTTGCTCGGCGGCGGCAGAAGTTGAGCGGCGATCTCAGCCGGTAATTCGCTGGCGATATCCTGCCACTGCTGCACGAGCTTTGCGCCCGCGCCTTTGATTAAATAATTCGTGCCGAACGAGTTCCGCGAAGTGATGTTTCCGGGGACAGCAAACACTTCACGATTTTGCTCCATCGCGAGCCGCGCGGTGATTAGCGAGCCGGAATTCTCGGCGGCTTCAACCACAACCACGCCCAGACTCAAACCGCTAATCACGCGATTGCGATACGGGAAATTCTCGGAAACTGGTGGCGTGCCGAGCGGAAACTGCGTTACCAGCGCGCCTCCTTTTTTCAAAATCTCGAGCGCGAGTTTGCTATGATCGCGCGGATAGAATTGATCCAGCCCAGTGCCCATCACCGCAGCGGTTTTTCCGCCGGCTTCCAGCGCCCCGCGATGCGCCGCCGCATCGATGCCGCGCGCCATGCCGGAGATGATCGTTACGCCGCGTTGCGCCAGTTCGCGCGATAACATGAGCGCCGCATTCTGTCCATAGGTCGAACATCGGCGTGAACCTACGATCGCGACGCACGCGCGCTCGAGACATTCTGACCATGCGCCCTTCACGTAGAGAACTACCGGCGGATCGTACGTCTCGCGCAGCAGCGACGGATAAACTCCATCGTCGAGCACAATAATGTCGCCGCCCAGCTTCCGCACACGTTCGATTTCCTGCTCCGCGCGCTCGTGCAACTCACGATTCGCGATGCTCTCGATCGTTTCTGGCGTCAATCGCAGCAAAGCGAGTTCGCGCCGTGGTGCATCGAAAATTGCTTCCGCTGATCCGAAATGCTCGAGCAGTCGCGCGGTCACACGCGGGCCGACACCGGGAGTCATGTTGAGGGCAATCCAGTCTTTCATCGAAGTGAGCAGTGAGCGGGAGCAGTAGTTCAGGAAGCTGGGACGGAACCGCTCGAATGCGCGGCAGGGAAATATCATGTCAGATGGGTTGGGTCAAGGAATTTCGCGGTTCGACAAACTCCGCAACGAATCGGTAATCTATACGCCCTCAGCAAAGCGGCGCTCGAGGAGGCGCATCTGTTCTGGTGAATGGCGCGGTCTTCAAAACCGTCAGTGAGACTGCGAGAGCAGGCTCAGGTAGGTTCGATTCCTACACGCCTCCGCCAATCAACGCGACTTGACCAGCCCTTGCCGGTTCAGTAACATTCAAATTTTCGAACGAACGTTCGAATGGGCTGAGCCCGGAGCGTCCTGGCCCGTCATCCGCCGGTAGCACGAAATCATGATCGATTTTCAAACTTCACCCGACCAATATAAACACTGGAGACTTTTCTTCGATGGCCCCGTTGCGAAGCTTTCAATGGATGTGCAAGAAGACGAGACGCTGGCGGATGGCTACAAGCTGAAACTCAATTCGTACGATCTGGGCGTTGACATCGAGCTGGCAGATGCGATTCAGCGAATCCGCTTCGAACACCCGGAAGTGCGCGCGGTCGTGATTACCAGCCTCAAGCCGCGCATCTTCTGCGCCGGCGCGAACATCTACATGCTGGGAACTTCGTCGCACGCGTTCAAAGTTAACTTCTGCAAATTCACAAACGAAACCCGCTGTGCGATCGAGGATGACTCGCGGCATTCCGGCCGGCGCTACATCGCCGCGCTTAACGGCACCGCTTCGGGCGGCGGCTACGAACTGGCGATTGCGTGCGACGAAATCTATCTGGTTGACGACGGAAACTCGGCAGTTTCCCTTCCCGAAGTTCCTCTGCTCGGTGTTCTGCCCGGCACGGGCGGTCTGACGCGTCTGGTCGATAAGCGGAAAGTTCGTCGTGACCGCGCTGATGTTTTCTCGACGCTCGCCGAGGGGCTGAAAGGCAAGCGATCGAAAGAGTGGAACTTGATCGACGACACGTTTCCGACCAGTAAGTTTCAGTCAGCGATCGATGAGCGCGTAGCGCAAATTGTTAATTTGCGTTCCGACGGCGACGCGCAAGATAACATCTTGCGCTACAACAGCGGAATCAAATTAGATCCGCTGCAAATTCAATCCTCTGAACAGACTCGCGAATACAAATACGTCTCACTGAAATTCCATCGTGACAAACGCTGTGTCGATTTACTCGTGCGGAGCCCGGAAAATGACGTGCCGACATCGCCCGAGGAAATTCAAAAGCTTGGCGACGATTATTGGCCGTTGTGCGCCTACCGCGAACTCGACGATGCATTGCTGCATCTGCGCGTGAATGAACCGGAAATTGGCCTGGTCTGTATCCGCAGCGAAGGCAGCATCGATAATGTGCTGGCGGTTGACAAGACACTCGCGGCGAACCGCGATCATTGGCTCGTTCGCGAAATCATTCTGTTGATGGCGCGCGTGCTGCGGCGGATGGATCTAACCGCTAAGAGTTTCTTTGCGTTTATTGAGCCGGGTAGTTGCTTCGCCGGCGATTTGTTTGAACTGGTGCTCGCTTCGGATCGCAGCTACATGCTGAACAATCCGGATGAGGTCGTGAAAATCGCATTGAGCGAACAAAACACCGGCGCCTTTCCGATGAGTAACGGGCTGACCCGTTTGCAGTCGCGATTTCTCGCCGAACCAAAGAAAGCCTACGAAGCCTTTGCGCATGAAGGAACCTTCGACACTGAAGCCGCCGAAGAATTTGGTCTGGTCACCTTCGCGCCTGACGACCTGGATTGGGAAGACGAAATTCGTCTGGCAATTGAAGAACGAACTTCACTTTCACCGGACGCGTTGACCGGGATGGAAGCGTCATTGAGATTTGCCGGGCCCGAAACAATGGACACGAAAATCTATGGACGTCTGACAGCGTGGCAGAACTGGATCTTTCAGAGGCCGAATGCGGTGGGGCCGAATGGTGCGCTGACGAATTACGGCAAGCCGACGCAGGCGCAGTTTGATTACAAGAGGACATGAGCCACAGATGAACACAGATTACACTGATAAGAAATTCCGGCTGAATCTGTGTGAATCCGTGTTTATCTGTGGCTGAATTTCGAGGATTATGAATCTCTACGAACGCATTCCTAACAACGTAAATCTTTCGGAAGACAAACGTCTTCAGCGCGCGTTGGAGAAGTGGTTGCCGAATTTTCTCGCATGGTGGCATGACATGGGGCCGGAAGGCTTTCAGGAAAAGGATGTCTGGCTGCGCACGGCCATCGATGTCGGTAGCGAAGGCTGGGCGCATTTCGATTACGTGAAGATGCCGGAATATCGCTGGGGCATCTTTCTTGAACCCGCGCAACCCGACGCGAAAGTCGGTTTTGGCGACAATTGCGGACAGCCGGCTTACCAGGAAGTTCCTGGCGAGTTTCGCAATGCTTTACGGCGCATCATCGTCACGCAGGGCGACACTGAACCAGCTTCGGTTGAGCAGCAACGCCAACTCGGCCACACCTGTCCGTCGCTTTACGACTTGCGCAATCTGTTTCAGGTAAATGTCGAGGAAGGCCGCCATCTCTGGGCGATGGTTTACTTGCTGCACGCGTATTTCGGGCGCGACGGTCGCGATGAAGCCGATGCCTTGCTTGAAAGGCGCAGCGGCAATCCCGACAAGCCACGCATCCTCGAGGCTTTCAATCAGCCCTGCGATGACTGGCTGAATTTCTACGCTTTCACGATGTTCACGGATCGCGACGGCAAATTTCAGTTGTCGGCGCTCGCCGAATCGGGATTTGAACCGTTGGCGCGCACCTGCAAATTCATGTTGACGGAAGAAGCCCACCACATGTTCGTAGGCGACACGGGTTTGAGCCGCGTCGTCAAGCGCACGGCACAGTTGATGAAGCAGAATCCAAATGAAGACGTGCGCGAATTGGGCGGCATTCCGCTGGAGATCATTCAGAAGTACATCAACTTCTGGTTCAGCTACTCGCTCGATCTGTTTGGCGGCGAGATCAGTTCGAACTCGGCTGACTTCTTCGCAGCCGGGTTGAAAGGCCGCTTCAAAGAGCAAGAGCAATACACCGATCACGTGGCCGCCGAAGGCTCGTTCACAATGATGGTCGTCCAAGACGGCAAGCTGGTTCCGCGCGAAGTTCCTTTGCGCAACGCTTTGAATGAAGTATTACGCGGCGAGTATGTAAAGGATTGCGAAAAAGGTTTGGCGCGCTGGAATAAGGCGCTGGCTGATGAAGGTCTCAGTGAAAGACTTTACTTGCCGAATATCCGTTTCCACCGTCACGTCGGCGAATACGCGGGACACTATTTCGATACGGAAGGCAAACTAATTTCGCAAGAAGAATTTGAGGCGAAGAAATCTGAATGGCTGCCCATGATCGAAGACCGCGAATACGTGCGCAGCCTGATGAAGCCGGTGACGGAAGTCGGCAAGATCGCCAACTGGATCGCGCCCCCAACTTCCGGAATCAAAGGGAAGCCGTTCGAGTTTGAGTATGTGAGGCTGTAATTGGGAACGCGGGCGCCCTCGCCCGCATTGGGCGCACGAGCGCCGGCTAGATAGTGTTTCACAGATGCGTCGTGCGGGCGTTTTTGCGGACGAGGGCGTCCGCGCTCCCAGCACAATCATGAGTGGCGTCTCCAAATACGATCAAAAGCTCGAGCACATTCTGCGCACGTCCGCGCGCATCTTTGCTGAGAAGAGCTATCACTCGACTTCGATGCGCGACATTTCGCGCGCGACGGGCGTCAGTCTTGCCGGGCTTTATCACTACTGCAAATCGAAAGAGGAGCTGCTGTTTCTGATTCAGGATCATTGTTTCGGCCGCGTGCTCGAACGGCTTGAAGAGCGAATCAATGGGACGGACGATCCCTTCGAAAAGCTGCGCATCTTTATCGACAATCACCTTTCATTTTTTGCCGCGAACATGGCCGAGATGAAGGTTTTGTCACACGAAGCAGAGTCGCTCGCCGGTGATTTGCACAAGCACGTCTCGACCAAGAAGGAGCGATATGCAAAGCTGGCGCGCAAGATCTTGCGCGATATTCAAGATGAAAACGGCAAGCGCACAGGTATCGATCTTACTGCCGCCACGTACGCTCTATTCGGGATGATGAACTGGATTTACAACTGGTATGACCCGCGCGGCAAGTTGTCGGTGAATCAGCTTATCGATAACATTACGCGCTTGTTCCTGAACGGATTTCTGTCTTCATCAACCGAACATCTTGCAATCGCGCCACCGCGAAGGTCTGAAAAAATCAGCGTCTGGCGCACGGCATAACGCAGGCATTCGCAACCATTCTTATGTCAACACAACGAGCCCAACAGAGACTTGTTGAATATTCCGTCGATCGAGGTGTCGCGCTCATCACGCTTAACGATCCGCCGGCGAATACGTACTCGTATGAGATGATGCAGCAGCTCGACGCGCGGATTCTTGAAGCGCGCATGGACGAGAGCGTGCAAGTGATCGTGATCACCGGAGCGGGGGAGAAATTTTTCTGCGCGGGCGCTAACATTGCGATGTTGAGCGAGGTCACGCCTGAATTCAAGTATTATTTCTGCTTGCACGCGAACGAAACGCTCTGCCGTCTCGAACAAACACCGAAGCTGGTTATCGCGGCGATCAACGGTCATTGCGTCGGCGGTGGCTTGGAAGTGGCGATGGCGGCGGACATTCGCGTGGCGCGTCGCGGCGCAGGCAAGATGGGCTTGCCGGAAGTCTCGCTGGGCGTCTTGCCCGGAACCGGTGGCACGCAGCGGCTATCGCGCATCGTTGGCAAGTCAAAAGCGATCGAATTGATGGCGACGGGCGAGTTGTTCGATTTCGAAAGCGGCGAGACACTCGGACTTGTAAACCGGATCATCGACGCCAACGATGGTGCGGATTTCATGCAGCAGGTGATGGAATACGCGGGCCAATTCACAACCCCGAACAAGGCTTCGCGCGCCGTCGGGCGGATCAAGCGCGCGGTGCAAACGGGCGCCGAGATTCCGTTCGAATCAGCGCTGGCTCTTGAGCGCGAGCTTCAGCAGCAACTGTTTCAATCTGAAGATGCAAAAGAAGGCTTGGACGCGTACGTGAATAAGCGGAAGGCGATCTTCAGAGGCAAGTAAATCGTGAATCGGTAAATCGTAAATAGATTTCGGCCTTGCTCTTTCGTGGCTCGCCCTACTTCTATTCACGATTTACGATTTACTATTCACTGTAATGTCAGACGATCTAATCAAAGTCGCCGAAGACTCCAGCATCGTCACGATCACGCTGAATCGGCCGGAGCGTCTCAATGCGTTTGTCGGTCACATGCGGCGGGATCTGGCCGAAGCCTTGGAAGAAGCCGGGAGCGATCCGGACGTCCGGGTGGTTGTACTGACCGGCGCCGGCCGAGCGTTCTGTGCCGGTGGCGACGTGAATTTCATGGCTGAGCTCGTCGAGCGCAACGATTCAGAAGAATTTGCTCGCCTGCTGGGCGCGGCGCGGCGAGTGATTCTCGCGATCCGTCACATGACGAAGCCGGTGATTGCTTCCGTGAACGGTCCAGCCTCCGGGGCCGGATTCAATCTGGTACTGGCATGTGATCTGCGGATCGCTTCATCCGCGGCGACGTTCAGCCAATCGTTCGTCAAGATCGGTTTTCATCCGGACTGGGGTGGGACTTACTTTCTGCCGCGAATGTTGCCGTCAAACATCGCATGCGAATTGTTCTTTCTCGGTGATTCGATTGACGCAGCGAAGGCGTTTGAGCTTGGTTTAGTAAACCGTGTCGTAGCCCCTGAAGAACTCGAAACTGAGACTCGGAAGCTTGCGGAGCGTTTGCGGGACGGCGCGGCCGTTTCAATTGCCGCCGCGAAACAGGCCGTCTACGCCAGCGAGCACGATTCGCTCGAACGGATGTTGCAATACGAAGTTGACGCGCAACTTCGCTGCTTCGAATCCGAAGACGGCCGCGAAGGCGTGCGGGCGTTCTTGGAAAAGCGACCGCCAAGTTTTCAAGGTAGATAATTTGGAGTGCGCCGGCAGAGCGCCAGCGACGACGGCGCCTTGGATCTGACGTGTTAAGGTAATGATTTATCCAAAGCGGTGTCGCGCTTCGCTTGCCACCGCACTCCAAATTTGCGTCTTATGAAGCTCGCGAACAGACTCGCATTCATCACCGGCGGCGGGCGCGGGATCGGCCGTGCGATTGCGCTGGCGTTTGCGAGTGAGGGAGCGTCGGTCATCGTTGCGGCGCGGACGCGTGAACAGATCGAGTCGGTTGCGGCTGAAATAAATGAACAGCAAGGCGCTGAAGCCCTGGCGGTTGAGTGCGACGTTGCCTATTCGGAAAGCGTGAAGCGCGCTTTCGAGCGCGCCACTGAAAAGTTTGCACGCGCGCCGGATATTCTCGTAAACAACGCGGGCATCGTGGAGACCGCGCCGTTCGTAAAAACTGATGAAGCAATGTGGCAGCGACATCTCACAGTCAATCTAACCGGCTCATATCATTGCACTCGCGTCGCCCTCGGCGCGATGGTAGCGGGACGCTGGGGGAGGGTCATCAATATCGCTTCAATTGCCGGGAAGACAGGCGCGCCTTACATTTCCGCGTACGCAGCTTCCAAGCACGGCGTGTTGGGATTGACGCGATCGCTTGCCTTGGAAGTCGCCGCGCAAGGAATCACGGTCAATGCAATCTGTCCTGGCTATGTCGATACAGAAATGACTGAGCACGGAATTGAGAACATTGTGGCCAGAACGGGTATCTCTGCTGATGAAGCGAGAACCGCGCTCGAGGGCATGAGCCCACAAAACCGCATGATCACTGCGGAAGAAGTAGCGGCGGTGGCTGTGTTACTCGCGTCGGAAGAAGGCCGCGGAATTAATGGACAGGCGATAAATGTGGATGGGGGAACGGTGCTGTTCTAATTTGGAGTGCGCCGGCTTGACGGCGCTTTGGATCTCTCTTTATCAACCGACTCTACATTCGATAGAAGACAAAGCGACGTCAAGCCGTCGCACTCCAAAATGATTGAGAACCTCGGAAACCTGCAGCGCACGCACTCATGCGGCGCGCTGCGCAAGGAAAACGTTGGCGAGCGTGTAACACTGATGGGTTGGTGCGCGCGGCGCAGGGATTTTGGTCCCCTGACATTCATCGATCTCCGCGACCGCGACGGCATTACGCAGATCGTAGTCAATCAGGAAAAGGCGCCAGACGCGCATGCGAAGGCCAAAGACGTGCGTGGCGAATACGTGCTGGCGGTGATCGGCGAAGTCGTCCTGCGGGATGAAGGCGCGCGCAATCCGAAACTTGCGACCGGCGAAGTAGAGGTACAGGCGACGGAAATTCGCGTGCTTAATGACGCGCGCACGCTGCCATTTCAACTCGATGCCTCAGAGACTGCCCTTGCCGCTGAAGACCTGCGTTTGAAATATCGCTATCTCGATCTGCGCCGGCCACAACTTCAGGCCAACCTGCGTCTGCGTCACCGTTTGATTTTGGAAATCAATCGGTACATGGACGAACAGGGCTTCACGCAAATCGAAACACCAAACCTGATCAAATCAACGCCGGAAGGCGCGCGTGACTACATCGTGCCGTCGCGCGTGCAGCCCGGGAAATTCTTTGCGCTGCCGCAATCGCCGCAAATCTTCAAACAGATTTGCATGATTGCGGGCCTCGATAAGTACTACCAGATCGCTCGTTGTTTTCGAGACGAAGACCTGCGCGCCGATCGCCAGCCGGAATTTTCGCAGCTCGACGTCGAAATGAGTTTCGCAACAACAGAGCAGGTCTCCGCGCTGGTCGAAGGATTGTTCGTCCGCATCTTTCGTCTGATTGGCGTGGAGTTGCAAACACCATTTCCGCGGTTCACTTTCGAGGAAGTCATGCGCCGCTTCGGTTCGGACAAGCCCGACCTGCGTATTCCGGCGATGGAATTGCAGGATCTTTCAACGGCATTGGCGGAAACAACGTTCGCGCCGTACGCGTCAGTGCTGTCGCAAAGTGGAGAAATTAAAGGAATGGCCGTGAGCGGGGGCGCATCGATGTCGCGCAAGACGCTCGACGAATTGCAGGAGTTCGTGAAGATATACGGAGCGACCGTGCTCGCATGGATTAAGCTCGGAGATGAACTCTCATCGTCACTCCTAAAGGCGCTCGGGCATGACATGGTAGTCGATCTCGCAGGAATCGCTGGCGCTCAAAAAGGCGACGCGGTGCTGATCGTCGCCGGCAAACCCGACGTCGTCGCCGCGAGTCTCGGCGCGTTGCGCAACGAAGTAGCAAAGCGCGAGAACCTAATTCCCGAAGGAGTTTACGCGCCGCTTTGGGTAACTGAGTTTCCGATGTTTGAGTATCACGAAGACGACGGCCGTTATTACGCTATGCACCATCCGTTCACTTCGCCGTTGGATGACGACGTGCCCGTCCTCGAGCGCGCCGTGAAAGGCGAAACGGAATTGTTTGGACAGATTCGCGCAAAGGCTTACGACACCGTCATCAATGGCGTGGAAGTCGCCGGCGGCTCGATCCGAATTCATCGTCGCGACGTGCAGTCGCTCGTTTTCAAAGCGCTCGGGATGACAGAAGAACAAGCCCGCGCCCGGTTTGGATTTTTCCTGGACGCGCTCGCTTACGGCACGCCACCACACGGCGGCATCGCTTCAGGTATCGAGCGCACGTTGATGGTGCTGGTGCCGACGGAAAATATTCGCGATGTGATGGCGTTTCCGAAGACGGCCTCGGCGCAGGACCTGATGATCGATGCGCCGGGCGAGGTTGATCAGAAACAGTTGGCGGAATTGCATCTGAAGATTGTGAACGATTGAGAATTGATTTCGGGTTGAGTGAACGCACCATGAAGCCGCATATTTTCGTCCCGGTAGGGACGACATATTTATAGAACTCGGCCGTCAAACTACATCCAAAAGCTCCGTTAGGAGCGGCATATGCGCCTCGACTACTATGTCGCTCCTAACGGAGCTTCCCATTTGAATTAGGATTTGTTTTCTATAAATATGTCGCTCCTAACGGAGCGAAGCACCAGCCTAATCATCGACGATAGTGATATTTGCGATCACAAGAGGTCACTTGGACCAAATCATCGCGCACGCGCGCGAAGCCTCTCCTCACGAATGTTGCGGCCTTATCGGCGGTACAAGCGAAGGCGTCGCGCAAACAGTTTATCGCGCGCGAAACATCGCTGCCGACCGAAGCGTCTCGTACGAAGCCGCGCCTGAAGATCTGTTCGCGGCACAGCGAACAATGCGCGAGCGTGGCGAAGAATTGCTCGCCATTTATCACTCGCATCCACGCGCAAAAAATCCCGAGCCTTCCGCTACGGACATTCGCCTTGCCTACTATCCATCAGCGGTTTACCTTATTGTCGGATTAGGAAATGACGAGCCTTGCTTGCGGGCGTTTCGCATCGATGAAGGCGAAGGCCGCTGGGAACCTGCCGATTATCAAGTAATCGATGAAACTTGAAAGCGAGGCTCTCGTAGAAGTCTCCAGATGGAGCCAAAGCGCAGCAAATACGACACGAATCCTCTGGACGAGCAGGTCGCCGACGATGCCGAGACGGAGTGGGGCAGACACACTGCGCCGCACCAGAATCCACCGACCGAGACCGTGAGCGGCAGCGCTACTCGGGACATCGGCCGCACGGCAAACGAAGCGGCGCGCAGTCATCCCGAAACAGAAGCACCGACGCGTCGAATTGATGACACTTATCCTTCGGTGTTCGCGTACGGACAGCCACGTGGCGTAACGTATCAGCCGCCGCAGATGCCAGTCGCTAATATTTATCAGCCACCACCGGTTCCGCCGCCGCAGATTTATCAGCCCCCACCCATCCCCGTAATTGCAGCACGGCCAGGATCGAACAAGGTCGCGGGCCTGGGGATTCCCGAAAGATGGGCCGTGATGCTTCCCTATCTTCCAGTTTGGCCCGCGATCGTGATCGCAATTGTAGAACTCGTGCTCGTGCCGCGAACTGAGACTCGTACGCGCTTTCACGCATCGCAGGCCCTGGTGGTCCAAATCGGAGTCACCGCGCTGAGTATGCTGCTAACGTTCGGTAGTCTGTTCACGGAAAGATTCACAGGCGCCGGGCTGTTCAATATTGCGACGACTATTCTGCTAATCATCGCCATGGTGCGCGTTTGGAAAGGCAAGCCGCTCGCGCTAACTCCGTTGGACGAACCGCGCAAATGGCTGGACGAAAAGATCAAGCCGCGCAAGTAATCAAGCAACTCACGAACCAACGATCTTCGGCAATTGGAAAATTGCTGGACGAGTAACTTCTCTTATGCGATGCTCACGTTTCCGAATTCCTCGCGAGTAGTCTCGTTTCGGTTCACCGTCAGGCCCGGAAATCAATGAGCACCGTCTTCGACGAAGCCACCCTCGAAGAGCGACCTGGGATCGACCTGTCGGTGCTGCCGTCTTTGCGCGCTGAACACGAGCCGGTGACCGTGCTGGCGCTTGATATCGGCACGTCGGGCACGCGCGCGGCCTTATTCGACAGTCGCGGCGATCAGATCGAAGGCTCATTCCTGGCCACACCCGTCGAAGAATATTCCGAGCTCGTTTCCGGCAACGATGTGGACGCCGATGTGCTTGTTGCTTCCGTCGCGCGGCTTCTCGATCTCGCAGTCGATCGCGCGGAAGAGATCGTCCCGCGCATCGATTACGTTGCGCCGTCATGTTTCTGGCACAGTCTGGTCGGGGTTGACGACGCGGGCCGCGCGATCACGCCGTTGTTTGGATGGGCCGACACGCGTGCCGCGGATGCCGTGGCCGAGCTGCGAGACAAGATTGACGAAGCCCAAACGCACCGGCGCACGGGCTGTCGATTTCATCCGAGCTATTGGCCGGCGAAATTGTTATGGCTGCGAAGACGCTCGCCCGAAGTGTTCGCTAAAGTCAGACGCTGGGTTTCTTTTTCGGACTATCTTTATTTGCAACTGTTCGGCGTGCCGGCCACGAGCATTTCGATGGCTTCGGCGACGGGATCTTTCAACCAGGCGACGTGCAAATGGGACGACGAACTGCTCTTGGCCTTGAACATTGACGAAGCTCAACTTCCACCGATCGCGCCGCCACGAAAAACCGCCGGTGGATTGCGCGATGAGTACATGCTGCGATGGCCGCTTTTGGAGCGTGCAGCGTGGTTCCAGGCCATCGGTGACGGAGCCGCTAACAACATCGGCGCCGGTTGCGTCTCGCGCGAACAGATTGCGGTGATGCTCGGCACGTCGGGCGCCATGCGCATGCTTTCCAGCCGCGCCGCGCCCACGACTTTGCCGCCAGAACTGTTTTGCTATCGCGCCGATCGTGAGCGTGTGGTGATTGGCGGCGCCTTGTCAGATGGCGGTGGGTTGCTGAGATGGATGCAGGACAATCTCGCCTTGAATTACGATGCAGGCGAACTCAACTCGGCGTTGGAATCACTCGAGCCGGACTCGCACGGCCTGACAATTCTGCCGTTCTGGTCCGGAGAGCGCACGCCGGGGTGGTCGAGTAACGCCATGGGAACAATTCATGGTCTTAGGGCCGGAACGAAGTCAATGGACATTGTGCGCGCGGCAATGGAATCCGTTTGCTATCGTTTGGCGCTCATTCTGCCTCCGCTGGAATCTTTTGCGCCGGACGCGTCGATCACTCTGACTGGAAAAATATTTCGTTTTTATCCGGTGTGGGCGCAGATTCTCGCGGATGTTTTGGGTCGCAAGGTCGGAGTTTCGTCGGTTTCTGAAAGCTCTCTGCGTGGCGCCGCTTTGCTTGCGCTCGAAACGATTGGCACAATAGACACTCTCGAAACCATAATGACGGAACCAGGCCGCTTGTTCACGCCTGACATGCACCGGCATGAAGCGTATCGGCGAGGGATTGAACGACAGAGGGAGCTTTACGACAAATTGATCAGCCACAGAGGCTCAGAGACACAGAGAACGGATTGGGAAGAAAACAAACAGTGAACGTTTCTTCAGTTTTGTTTTCTCCGTGCCTCAGTGGCAAACAGGACAGATAATGAGCGCAAAAGCGCAACGCGAAACCACCCCGGAACTTGATCAGCTTTGCATCAACACGATCCGCGCACTCGCGATTGACGCGGTCCAGAAAGCGAAGTCGGGACATCCCGGTTTGCCGCTCGGAGCGGCGCCAATGGCTTACGTTCTTTGGACGCGCTTTATGCACTACAACCCGAAGAACCCGAAGTGGGAAAACCGCGATCGGTTTCTGCTGTCGGCGGGTCATGGTTGCATGTTGCTGTACTCGTTGCTTTATCTAACGGGCTACGACTTGTCACTCGATGAGATCAAAAACTTCCGCCAGTGGGGATCAAAAACTCCCGGCCATCCCGAATATTGGTCGGCGCCCGGAGTCGAGGTAACAACCGGGCCGCTGGGCCAGGGATTCGCCAACGGGGTCGGCATGGCGATGGGCGCGGCGCATTTGGGTGCGAAATTCAATCAGAAAAATTTTCCGCTCATCGATCACTACATTTACGCGATCGTTTCCGACGGCGATCTGATGGAGGGTGTCGCGTCCGAAGCGGCTTCGCTAGCCGGCCATTTGAAACTCGGCAAGCTGATTTACCTCTACGATGACAATCACGTCACGATCGAAGGCTTTACCGACCTCGCATTCTCTGAGGACGTTCCCAAACGATTCGAAGCCTACGGCTGGCACACTTCGACTGTTAAAGACGGAAATGACCTCGTCGCAATTGAAGCCGCGATTCGCGACGCGCAGTCCGTCGCCGACCGACCGTCGCTGATTTCGGTGAAGACAACCATCGGCTACGGCATGCCGACCGCGGGCACGCGCAAAGCGCACAGCGACCCGCCCGGCGAAGAGGCGGTGCGCGAGACGAAGCGCCATCTCGGCTGGCCCGAAGACAAGCAGTTCTACGTCCCCGACGAAGCACTCGCCCATTTTCGCAAGGCTGTCGATCGCGGCGCGACGTACGAAAACGAATGGAAAGAGTTAGTCGCCGAATTCAAAAAGAAGCACGACGAACTAGGCCAGCTGTGGCTGCAAACGATGAGCGGAGAACTTCCCGACGATTGGGAGAAACACCTGCCGTCATTCGAAGACGCTGAACCGGTGGCCACCCGCGTCGCGAGCGGCAAAGTCATCAACGCTTTGGCGCCGCACATGCCGATGTTGATTGGTGGGTCGGCCGACCTCGGCGTGTCTAACAACACCGATATCAAAGACGGTGGCGACTTTGAAGCCGGCCGGTACGACGGGCGCATTATTCACTTTGGAGTGCGCGAGCACACGATGGGCGCGACTTTAACCGGCATGTCCCTGAACGGCGGATTGATTCCCTACGGCGGGACGTTCCTGACATTTTCAGATTACATGCGGCCGGCGATTCGTCTGGCGTGTTTGTCGGAAATCCAAGTCATCTACGTTTTCACGCATGATTCTGTGGGACTCGGCGAAGACGGCCCGACGCATCAACCAATTGAGCATCTCGCAGCCTTGCGCGCGATTCCGCACCTGTTCGTTGTGCGACCGGCAGACGTTCATGAAGTCCGTGAAGCCTGGCGGCTGGCGATCTTGCGTCGCGATGCGCCGACGGCACTTGCATTGACAAGACAGAAAGTGCCGCTCATCGATCGAAAGAAGTTTGCATCCGCTGAAGGCTTGCG
>DASXTE010000266.1:0-11026 GCA_036505595.1 Pyrinomonadaceae bacterium | reverse complement strand
AAATCCGAAGCGATCGATTTGTGCGGCTTCAATCAGCGGGCGGCAAACGCTCATGCGGAAAGCTTTGAAACCGCATTGCGTGTCCCAATAGGGCAACCCAATCGCGATGCGGACGAGAAGATTGAACACGCGACCGCCCTGTTCACGCCGCCACGGCTGATGAACGCCAATCAATGTCCGATCCAAGGCCCGCGAGCCAAATGCCAAATCGCATTCGCCATCGCGGATGGGATTCGTCAACTTTGGTGTTTCGGTAATTGGCGTGGAAAGGTCTGCGTCCGAAAACAGCGCCCTGTCGGCTGACGCCGCGAGCAGACCCGTGCGCACCGCGTAGCCTTTTCCGCGATTGCCTGGGTAACGAATCACGCGCGCCGCAACTGCTCCGGGTTGCTCAATCGCTTTTTCCGCAACCGCCGACGTGTCATCCGTCGAACCGTCATCCACGACGATTAATTCTGACGAGTCACAGGTAGTGTTCAAGTAGTCAAGAATTGTCTGAAGCGTTCTGCCCACGCGCGCCGATTCGTTATAAGCTGGGACAACGATCGTCAAATCGGGTGGCATCGCAGGAGCATTCTCTCCGGAAGAAGCATCGCGGCACAAGCGCGAAAGCGCGATGTTTAGGCGACTTCAGATGGGTTGCCAGCACGGTAGTTTCGGGACTCAGGCCGTCGCTGTGCTATATTTTTGACAATCGATCGGTTATGACTCGCGCCTTTTCCATTGTAGCTTCGCTCATTCTAGTGACGGCCACGTTCGCCGGGGGCTTGTACACGCGCAGCAATCGTCGGCGTCAAGCCGCGACTGTAAACACCGCCACGCAGGCTTCGGCTCAGGAGAAGTACGAAGCCGACAAGATCGAAAACGATTACAGCGAAGCCATTGAGTTGGTCGAGCAGAACTACGCGGGCGAAATCGATTACGAAAAAGCGACGCAGGCCGCGATTCAGGGAATGCTGTTCACCCTCGACCCGCATTCAATCTATTTTCCGTCTGCTGAATTCAAGAAACTGAAAGAAGATCAGGCGTCGAGCTTCTATGGCATCGGCGTGCAAATCCTGCGACATGACGACGGCGTTTACGTGCAGTCGGTGGTGCAGAACACTCCGGCGTCGCGGGCGGGCTTGCGTTCCGGCGACCGCATCGTCGAAGTCGACGGCAAAGACGCGCGCGAATGGTCCAGTGACGAGGTGTCGAAAAATGTACGCGGCGAGCGCGGCCGCGAAGTGCAAATCAAAATCGAGCGCGCCGGTCAGGAAGCGTCGTTGAACTTTCGCATCGTTCGCGACGCGGTGCCGCTGCCCTCGATTCGCAACGCGTTTATGATCGGGCCGGCCACGGGTTACATCGGTCTGGTCGGCGGATTTCAGCACACGAGCGACGACGAGTTGCGCGAATGGATCGTCGATTTGAAGAAACAGGGAATGCGCCAGCTTGTTTTGGATCTGCGGAACAATCCCGGCGGTCTTTTGGACCAGGCGATCGACGTCGCCAGTGAATTTCTGCCGCGCGACAAAGTTGTCGTCTCAGTCAAAGGCCGTAGCGAGTACGCCAAGCCTGCCGTCTATAAATCGACGGGCAGCGATCCGGAAGAGATGCCGCTGGTGGTCATGATCAATCGCAACACAGCGTCAGCATCGGAAATCGTTGCCGGCGCGATTCAGGATCATGGCCGTGGCCTCGTGGTGGGCGAGACGAGTTTCGGCAAGGGCTTGGTGCAGCATGTGTTTCAACTGCCGTTCAATACGGGCCTGACGCTGACCACGGCGAGGTACTACACGCCGTACGGACGCTCGCTCCAGCGCGATTATTCGAGCGGTTCGTTGTACGACTACTATGTGCGGCATGACGAAAGCGACAATCGACAAAATATTCAGCCGGGGCAGCCTTCACCCGCGGAGACCACCGTCCCGCGAAGCACCAACGCGCCGGCATTTCGCACTGCTGCCGGCCGAGTGTTTTACGGTGGCGGCGGCATCACACCGGACATTGAAGCGCGGCCGTTGACAGCAACGCCCGCACGCGCGCGAATTATCGAAGCCGCTTTTTATTTCACCCGACAGCTTGAGGCGGGGCTGGTTCCCGGGCTTGAATCCTATCGCGTGGACAAGGTCGCTTACGATCGCGATCCGAAAGCGACTGATTTCCCAATCAGCGATCGCGTGATTGAAGCTTTCAAAAACTTCGTGCGAAAAGATCCATCGCGTCATCTGACGGATGCGCAGGTTGATAGCGATATCGAGTTTGCGAAGCTGCGCCTGCGCGTTGAAATCATCACCGCGGCGTTCGGCGCCGATGAAGGTCAGCGCGTTTTGCTCGAAAGCGATCCGCAGGCATTGCGCGCCATGGGCGTCTTGCCCGAAGCCAAGCGTTTGGCGGAAAGCGTCCGCAATGGCACGCCGATTAGTTTCAACTTCAAGTTTTCCAATCCACCTACAGACTTTCTGTTCCCGCCCGAGTTCGAAGCGGAAGAGATTCTCGCCTGATGTATCGCAAGCTGTCAGCTTGCGGGTTCATTTGACTTTCACGTCATCACCGAATAGAAACGCTGCGTTCCATCACTTCCTTTTCAGGAGTTTGCAATGAATCGGAGAAGTTTTGTACGTCGCGGCGTCGCGGGCGCGGCTGGGGCAGCAGCAGCCAGTGTTTCAGTCCGCGCGCGGTCAGTAAACCATGAAGAAGTCGCTCATCCGCCGTCACCGGCGGCTTTCGAGTTAGATGAATTGACAGTTGCCGATCTGCAAGGCGGCATGTCTTCGGGCAAATACACGTCGCAATCGCTGACGCGCAAATACGTCGAACGCATCGACGACATCGATAAGCGCGGACCGGCGATCAATTCCGTGATTGAACTGAATCCTGATGCGCCGGCAATCGCTGCGGAGATGGACAAAGAGCGAAAGGCCGGTCGCATACGCGGGCCCTTGCACGGCATTCCGGTGCTAATCAAAGACAACATCGACACGCACGATCGGATGATGACAACTGCGGGTTCGCTGGCCTTGGCCGGATCGATTCCGTTGCAGGATTCGACGGTGGCGAAAAAGCTGCGCGATGCGGGCGCAGTGATTATCGGCAAGACCAACCTGAGCGAGTGGGCAAACTTCCGTTCAAGTCACTCGTCGAGCGGCTGGAGCGGACGCGGCGGACAAACAAACAATCCCTACGTGCTCAATCGCAATCCGTGCGGCTCAAGCTCAGGCACCGGCGCGGCCATCGCGGCGAATCTTGCGGCAATCGGCGTTGGTACTGAAACTGACGGCTCGGTCGTGTGTCCTTCGAATGCGAATTCGCTCGTGGGCATTAAGCCGACGCTGGGATTCGTCAGCCGCGCCGGCATTGTTCCGATTGCGCACAGCCAGGACACCGCCGGGCCGATGTGCCGCACCGTGACTGACGCGGCGATTCTGCTCGGTACGATGAGTGGCGTTGATGCCCGTGATGATGCGACGAACGCGAGCGTCGGCAAATCGATGACTGACTATACGAGGTTTCTCGTTGTCGACGGGTTGAAAGGCGCGCGTATCGGCGTCCAGCGAAAATCCTTCGGTTTCAATGACGCTGTCGATAAGCTCATGAATGAGTGCATCGACGTGATCAAGAAAAGCGGCGCGACTGTCATCGACCCGGCCGACATTCCCACGCAGGGCAAGTTCGACGACTCCGAATTCGAAGTGCTGCTGTATGAATTCAAAGCTGACTTGAACAAGTATCTCGCTTCGCTCGGGCCAGGCGCGCCGGTGAAATCTTTGAAGGAGATCATCGATTTTAACGAGCAGCATCGTGATCGAGAGCTTCCTTACTTTGGTCAGGACATCATGGTCAAGGCGCAGGCAAAAGGGCCATTGACCGAGAAGAAATATCTGATGGCGCTGGCGAAGAACCATCGCATGTCGCGCACGCAAGGCATCGACGCCGTAATGATCAAGAACAAGCTCGACGCGATCATCGCGCCGACCGGCGGTCCGCCCTGGCCGACGGATTTGGCCAACGGCGATCACTTCACGGGCGGTTACTCGACGGCGTCAGCAGTCGCGGGATATCCGCACATAACTGTGCCGGCGGGTTATGTCTTCGGAATGCCGGTGGGAATTTCGTTCTTCGGTCGCGCGTGGAGTGAACCGAAGTTACTTCAACTAGCATATGCGTTTGAGCAAGCAACGCGCGCGCGGCGACCGCCGAAATTTCTGCCGACGGCGAAGTTAGATTGAAGCAGCGCCCGCATCCTGCGGGCGGACCGCAGGCATCTTTGCCTGGGATGTCTTTTTGAAATTCTGGGCGTGCGGCCAAGATGGCCGCGAACCGCACGCAAGGATGCGTGCGCTCCGCTTGATCACGGCGTCCAACGCCGTACCTGAGACGAATCTTCCAAACTATCCAAAAGTTCCGCCGACGTTCGTTTCAGCGTCGGATGCATGAGGCGCGGCGCAATTTCTACCAGCGGCTCGAGCACGAATCGTCTTTCATGCAGACGAGGATGCGGCAGCCTGAGGAACTCGGTGTCATTTTCAAGATCGCCATACATCAGCAAATCGAGATCGATCGTGCGCGGCCCGTCTTTCACTTCGCGGGTCCGGCCTAGTGCGAATTCAATTCGCAGCAAGCGCGCCATGACTTGTTCCGGCGTCGGCAATTGGTTGCCAACTTCCACCACCATGTTGAGAAATGGTGGTTGCTCGATTGCGCTCACTGGTGCCGTCTCGTAAATCGAAGACACACGACTTACGCACAACGAGGCTTCCATCATTCCCCGAATCGCGAGCAGGAGATGCCCCGCACGGTCGCCGAGATTCGATCCCAGCGCCACATAAGCTTTCGTGACGTGATTGCGATGAGAGAACATCGTGGCGGCGCTATGCTACACTGACAACGTAACCCCGTGAAGTACGAAATCTGATTCCAGCGATGCGACGCGTCGCATCCGGGCGGGCAACGCGGCCCCGCCAATACACAAATGGCTCGCAGAAGATTTCGCAGCAACCAGCGGCACGAGCCGGTCACCGAACGCTCTTTTCAGGAATACCTGTATTCCAGCGGCGCGCCGCAAACCTCCCGCACTGAGCTGATGCGCATGGTGCGCGGCGGCGAAGACACTTACCTCGAACTCAAAGTAAAGCTCTCAAACTCCGAGCGCATCGCGCAGGGCATTGTCGCGCTGGCGAACACAGGCGGCGGCGTGATTGTCTTTGGCGTGAACGATCAACTGCGCGTCGAAGGCGTCGATCATCCTGAAGAAGTGCAGGATGAACTCGTTCGCATCTGCCGCGAAGAAATCGTGCCGCCGCTGATTCCGTTTATCGATCGTCTGGCTTTCGACAGTGGGCGTCGCATTGTCGCGCTCGATGTGCAGGGCAAGCAGCGGCCATATCGCACTCGTGACGGAAGATTCTTTGTGCGCATCGGCGCCGACAAGCGCGAGGCGACGGACGACGAATTGTCGGCATTGCTCGATGAAACGAAGCCTTTTGATTACGAGAACCTTCCCGCGCTCAACGCGAACATCGCCGACATTGACGAAGCGCACCTGTGGAGTTTTATGCGCGGCTTTTCCGGCGGCGCGTTCGACGAAACGACGGTGAAGGGCTATCCCACCGGCGAAATTCTCGAACGATATTTGTTGCTCGCGGCGAACAGCCGTGGCGAGCTAGTGCCGACGATTGCAGGGATTCTTTTGTTTGGTCGGGACGAAAGGGTCGCGCGTTTGCTGCCGCAAGCATCGTTGATCGCGACCAGGTTTAGCGGCGACAACAGCCACGCGCCCGTAGTCGAGCGAATCGAACTGAGCGGCAATCTCGCGACGATTTATGAAGCCGCCCTGAAATTCATAAGCCGTTACGTTGACCTGTGGGATGCGCGGCCAAGTCTGCCGAGAACGCTGGCGGAACCTGCCGATGTTCCTGCGCGCGCGAACTACCCGCGCGCTGCGGTTTGCGAGGCGATCGCCAATGCTCTCATACATCGCGACCTCGCTTTGCGCGAACTTGGCACGCGCATTCACCTCTTTGATCGCGCGATCGAAGTGGTAAACGCGCGTCGCAGCGCGGAGTTCGCAGCAACCGGGCTGCGCGCGATTCGATTCGGTGTGCAGCAGCGACTGAACCCGCAACTTGCATCCGTGTTTTCGAATCCGGCATACGGTCTAACGCTGCCGCACGGCGGGTTGCCGATGCTGCTTGAGCGCGGGCGGGCGTTCTCAGGCCGTTTGCCGGATATTGCGGCTTTCAACGATGAATTTCGTTTGAGACTTCACGGGGTTTGATCTCTCTGTGTACCTCTGTGCTGCTCTGTGGTAAAAGAGTTTTCCACCACAGAGGACACAGAGGAAAAGAATGAAAAGACATCTCCGGCTGGCTCTCGCTGCGCTTTTCTTCCTCGCGCTCTCAATTCAATCCGACGCGATTCTTCATCGTTCGTTCGCGTCCGCACAGAACAACAGAATTCCTGAGCCGACAGACGTGCTCGGCTTCACACCGGGCGACGATCGCAAGCTCGCGAACTGGGCAAAGGTCGTCGAGTACTTTCAGAAACTCGCTGCCAGTAGCGACCGCGTGAAGTTCGAGGAGATTGGCAAATCAACGATGGGCGCACCGTTTGTTTACGCGACGATCAGCGCGCCGGAAAATCTAAGACGATTAAATGAGTTCAAAGAGATTCAGCGTCAACTCGCTGACCCACGGCTGTTGGGCGCTGGGAGCGCGGCCTCTACACTGGGAACGCGGACGCCCTCGTCCACATCGAGCGCGAAGCGTGAGCAAAAAACGGCGGGCGAGGGCGCCCGCGATCCCAGCGCTCGCAAAGCGCGGGACCTGATCGCGCGCGGCAAAACGATCGTCGCGATCACCTGCGGTATTCATTCAACCGAAGTTGGCTCGTATCTCTCGAGCATGCTGATCGCATATCGGCTGGCTTCTTCGAACGATCCTGAGACTCAGGAGATTCTGCGGAACACGATCATTCTGCTCGTGCCTTCGACCAATCCCGACGGTGTGGACATCGTCAACAACTGGTACCAGAAGACTCTGGGCACGCCTTACGAAGGAACTGATCCGCCGGAGCTTTATCACAAGTACACGGGCCATGACGACAATCGTGACTGGTACGCGTTCACACAGGTCGAGACGCAACTGGTCGTCGACAAAATTCTCAACGTCTGGCATCCGCAAATCGTCCACGACATTCATCAGCAGGGCGCGTTCGGCTCGCGCCTGTTCCTGCCGCCCTACATGCAGCCGGTCGAACCCAATGTGCCGAAACAGATCGTCGAAGGCTACACCGAACTCGGCAACTTTCTCGCGAAAGAGATGCGCGCCGCCGGCTTCAAGGGCATCACTACTGATTCGACTTACGACGCATGGTCGCCTTCGCGGGCTTACTCGCATTATCACGGCGGCGTGCGCATTCTGCAGGAGACGGCGTCCGCGCGCCTCGCCACACCGATCACAATCAAGTTCGAGCAATTGCAATCGCGCGAAGGCTACGATCCGCAGAAAGAGTCAGCCAACTTCGGTCCTGTCTGGCGCGGTGGCGAATGGCACATTCGGGACATCACCAACACCATGACGACCGTGGCCTTCTTTCTGTTGAAGCACGCCGCGCAGAATCGCGAGCACTGGCTGCAGCGATTTTATGAGATTGAGAAGGAAGCGGTGCGGCCGCGGAAGGATGGAGAACTGTTCGGATTTCTTTTCGACCCGACCGGGTTAGGAAGCGAAACGCTGCGCGGCATTTTTGAACACGCTGGGGTTAGTTTCTCTCCCGTCGAAAGGGGCTATCTAGTCCGAATCGATCAGCCCAATGGTATGTTCGCGAAAGCGGTGCTGGAGACACAGCGTTATCCTGATCTTCGCAACCAAAAGGGACAGCCGATTCAACCTTATGATGTCACTGCACATACGTTGTCCTTGCTTCTCAATCTAAACGTCGTTCCGGTTAATGCTCCATTCAGAATGAAGCCGGGCAAATGGGGCCTTAGCGGCGCAGACTATGGACCTTGTCCGCGAACGGCTGATCGCAACGGGCTCTACAAATCGTATGTGCCATCGATGGATGAGGGATGGACGCGGTGGGTTCTCGAGAGTCAACGAGACCGACGATGCGTTGGTTATGCGACTCTGAAAGATGCAGAGGTTCGCGCTGCGAACCTGCGCGCAAAATACGACACGATCATCATTCCCGACCAACCACGCAACACCATTCTCAACGGTCATCGCAAGGGAGCAATGCCTGACGAATATACCGGCGGTCTCGGGGAAGCGGGCGTGAAGGCTCTGCGGGAGTTTGTCGAGCAAGGCGGCACGCTCGTCTGTCTCAATCGCGCATCGGATTTTGCGATCGAGCAGTTCAAGCTGCCGGTGCGCGATGTCGTCGATGGGTTGCCGCACACCGATTTCTATGTACCGGGATCGATTTTGCAGATCCAACTCGATACGAACGATCCGATTGCACAAGAAATGCCGAAAGAATCGATTGCGTGGGTCGAAAATTCGCCGGTGTTTGAAGTGATGAGAGACATCACTTTCACCGGTCGTCCAAACGAAGAAGAGAGGTTCTTTCCACCTCATGTGCATGTCATCGCGCGCTATCCCAGCGACAAAGACCCTCTGCTTTCCGGCTGGCTCCTCGGCGGCGATCGCATCAAGGGGAAAGCGGCGCTGGTCGAAGTGGGATTAGGCAAAGGCCGCATCATCCTTTTCGGCTTTCGCCCGCAATATCGCGGCCAGTCGTTGGCGACCTATCCGCTGTTCTTCAACGCGATATCACTCAAGTAATCACTGGGAGCGCGAGGATTCGCAATGAGGTCAGTACCATCCGCGGCAGCGGATGGGTCAGTAAGTCACCTAGCGGTTTCAGCGGTTGAGTCCTTAACCCACCTGCTCACGCGGGGTGGTACTGACTTCATTATCGCCGTCGCTCGCGCTCCCAAGCAGTCACACGATCGTCAACGACCTCTTCACGCCCGCGCGTTCAAAGTACACCTGGGCCCTCTCAACGTCGTGCTTGATTTGTGACTTCAATTCATCAATCGAGCCGAACCTCTTCTCGTCCCGCAGGCGATGCAGAAAACGCACGCGCAGCACGTCGCCGTACAAATCTCCTGACCAATTCATCACGTGAGTCTCAACTGAGGGTTCGGTCGTGTCGCCGAAGGTTGGCCGGACGCCGATGTTCGTGACACTGCGGCGCCAGTGCCCTTCGATCAGCGTCGCCGTGACGTAGACGCCCACGCGCGGAACGACGCGGTTGTGCGGTTGAATGTTCGCAGTCGGAAAGCCGAGAGTCACGCCGCGCGCCGCGCCGCGCACGACCGGACCTTCGACGCCGTAAGGTCGCCCGAGCATCCGCCGCGCAAGATTGACGTGGCCTTGCTGCAACAACTCGCGAATGCGAGTCGAGCCAATGCGCGTGCCGCGCAGGCGCACCTCCGGCACTTCATCAGCAAAGAAGCCGAGGCGCGCGCTTACTTTTCGCAGCAATTCAATGTTGCCCTCGCGGTTGTGCCCAAAAAAGAAACCGCGACCCAGATAAACTTCCTTCGCGTGCAGCCGTTCAACGACGACATCGCGCAGAAAATCTTCCGCGCGGATCTGCGAGAATTGTTTGTCGAAATGGATGACGATCGTTTGCTCAATCCCGAGCACGCCCATCGCCTCGATTTTTTGATCCAACGTTTGCAGCAACGGCGGCGCCGATTCGGGGTGCAGCACCGCGCGCGGATGTGGTTCGAACGTGATGACCGTCGGCACCGCGTTAACTGCGCGCGCGCGCTCGAGGACAGTTTTCATGATGAGTTGATGCCCGAGGTGCAGCCCGTCAAAAACCCCGAGCGTCAGTACCGTCGGTCGGGCGATTTCGGCGTTATTGGTACCGTGGAATAAACGCATAAAGAAGTGATGAGTGATGAGTAATGAGTGATGAGTTTGCGGAAATCTATTGCGCAGCTTTGCGCTTTTCGACCGATAGGCGCAACCCACCGACCACGTGTCCAACCTCAGTTGCAATAGACATGACTTGATGGAAACGAGGCTGCGGAATGTAGTCAGCATCCAGAGCCACGTACAGTTGCGAGCGCAATTCAGCACAGGATCCTTTAGCGATTGACAAAAACTGGTGAAATTCTGAAGGCCGACCGCGCTCGAAACCTTCCGCGATATTCGACATTACCGAGACCGCCGATCTCCTAATCTGATCTTTCAGGCCGAAGTCGCGAGAGAACGCCGGCAGATTAGTTATCTGGTAAATCTCTCGAGTCAGGCTTCGTGCTTTCTGCCAAGCGATGAAGTCTTCGAATTTCTCAATTTTCGTAGCCATAGGTTTCTCCTTTTGGGGTTAGGATTTCTGGAAAACTGACACTCATCACTCATCACTAACTATTAGTCCGTCGTACGCCCACTCAACATCGTCCGGCAACAGCTTCGAATCGCGCTCGTGCTTAACGTCATGTGTGATGTGGGTGAAGTAAGTTCGCTGTGGCTTCAACTCCGCCACATATTCCAGCGCGCGTTCCAACCAAAGATGGGTCTGATGTGGGCGTATGCGCAGACAATCCAGCACCAGCACTTTCAAATCGCGCAGGCCTTCGACCGTCGCTGGCGGAATCTCGCTCAAGTCAGTCGCGTAAGCGAAATCGTTAAAGCGATAAGCGATTACCGGCAAACGTCCGTGAATCACTTCCAGCGGAGTGACCTCAAAACCACGAGCGAGACAGAACGGTGCGCCCGCGACGACCGTGTGCGGCACAATCTGCGGCAAACCGCCGCCGAAGTGCGACGGTTCAAAGACGTATTGAAAAATTCGTCGGATGTCTTTCCACGCGCGCTCGTTCGCATACAGCCCCAGCGCGCCATGCCGAAAATTCAGTGGCCGTATGTCATCAAGTCCGAAGATATGATCGGCATGACAATGAGTGACTAGCACCGCGTCCAGATGTTTGATCCCATGCCGCAGCGCCTGCTGACGAAAATCCGTCGAAGTATCAACGATCACGGTTTGGCCGGCGTGTTCGATCAGAACGGAAACGCGCAGGCGC
>DASXTE010000265.1:0-10816 GCA_036505595.1 Pyrinomonadaceae bacterium | reverse complement strand
CGGCGCAGTTACCACCAGGTATGCTGCGGTCTGCACGCGCTTGCGCGCGAAGTTTGAGTCAGAAGTCGCCACGCTCAACACTGCCGTCAAGATTGAGCTGCGCATCTGCGTCGACATTGTTCCGTGCAACAGCAGCGCGTTGAGTTGGTCAACCAGTTGGCCGCCCGTCGTGTCTGCGGAAGCCAGAGTATCGAGCGAAGAAAAATTCAGTTGCGTGCCGGTGGGCGCGTTGGCGCCAACCGGGATGCCTGAATAGATCAGCGTATTGGCGACGTTCGCGCGGCGCAGCGTCGTCGAAGTCGAGAGAATCTGGAAGGCCGGGCCCAGAATCTTTGTACCCGGTACTTCGTAATCTGGCATGTAGTAACTGAAAACCGTGGTCGGCCTGAAGACCGGCTGGTCGAGTTGGTTGGGCAGGTCGCCGCCTGAGGCCGGGCTTCCGTTGCCAATCACGCCATCGCTTGAAGCGTTGAAAGCGCGCAGAATGTTGTTGATGTACTGCACGGGCTCGCGTAGCTTGCCGTAGTTCGGATCGGTTTTGAAATCTCCGCGCGCCTCGGGATCAAGCAGGATGTTGCGCACGACCGCCTTCAGATTTCCCCGCGCGCCGCACGGGCTTTCCGGATAAAGTCCGTTGCAATCACTGTTGAAAACCGAAGCGACGCGCTGCACGTAGCCCGGCGAAGGGTTACTTGTCACCAGATGCTGAATAAGCTGTCTCGAAATGAAGGGGCCAACGTTCGAGTGATTGAAGATATTGTCGAGCCCGGCCGTCAAATCGCTCTGCGCACACGCAGCGTTCTGCGCGCCGGTTGTGCTGGTGCAAGCAGGAATGTTCGTTCCGTTAAAAAGCGTTTTTGCTCCCGTATCGTGCGTGCCGTTCACGCCGCGCGGCAGCATCGGGTCGCGATAGTTCGTAGCGCCTGATGTTCCGCCGCCCGGCAGCGCCACCTGGATCGCGCCTTGCCAATTCCAGCCCGTAAACAAGCGCGTAAACTCGTTGACATTGGTCTGTGTGTATGTTGCAACAGGCTTTCCTTGGGCATCAAGAACCGGAGTGCCGTCCGGATTCAATTGGTTCACGCCGACCGAAAAGAGCTGGAGAATCTCGCGCGCAAAGTTTTCGTTCGAGTTAGTCGCCGTGCTAACGCGCATGTCGAGGTACTGACCCATCCCGGGATTGAGCGTAATGTCTTGAAGCATCGTGCGGTAGTTACCAAACGCGTTGCGATCCAGCGCCTGAAGGTAACGAATCATCCACCATCCCTGCGGGCCGATGTCGCGGGCAGATTCAACGAAAATTTGATGAAAGGCCCAGGCGACCCGCTGACGCAATTGCGTATTCCGCGTCAGAGCGTTGGTGAAGAACTGCTTTTGTACCGGATAGATCGAATAATTGTCTCGCAAACAAGTGGCGTCTGAACCGCAGAATGCCGTTGAGTCGTCGGGTACTAACGGGAGGTTTGGGAAATCGGATCCGTCGGTCGGATTCAGCACCGGCGCTGTGAATTGTTCGTCAAGCCACGCACGCATTCCGACCTGCTGGATGTGCGTCACATCGCTGCCGTCGCCCACCGGTCCCCACGTCGCCTGTTCAAGCAGTCGCCGGATGTCCGCGACAGACACTGTCGGGTCGTTCGGTCCATAGGTTGGAGGCGTAAGCGGCGGAACGGCCGCTGGCGGCGTGGAGGGTGCAGGCGTACCCACCGCGCCGGAATCGTCTGGTGGACCGCCGCCAACTTGCCCAATCGCCACACGCACACGATTGCTCGCCATGCCGTGCAGGTTCAAGCGCACGAGCACGTCCCCGAGATTGCTCGTCATCAAGTCATTCAGCCGCAGGACGACCATGTAAACGCCTGGAAAATTTGGAACGGTGCCAACGTATTCGACCTTGAGCGGATAAATCGTGCCTGTACCATCCTGTGCGTCGGCGGACAATGCATTCGCGCCTTCGCCCTGAAGGAACTCGAAGTCCGTACCGAACAAAGTAATTCGCGTACGCGGATCGGAAGGACTGAAGTTCACCTCCATGTTGAGCGAGAACGGTTCGCTCACGAACGACACAGACTCGAGCACCACTGCGCGCGTCGAAGAGCCGGAGACGCTGTATAGCACCGGGCTTTTTTGAGGAGCGGCTGACACTGGACGGACGACGCTGCTGGCGAATACTGCGAGACCGGCGCACACGACCGCTGCAAAACGCCGTCGCAAACAGGAAGCACGGTTTTTCATAAGGGGATGCTCTCTCGTCAAAACAGATCACGAATCGACAATGAGGCTGGCCAATTTGTCTATTTTGGTGGAGGGGCCACCGGGCGACTGAACCCTGGTTCGATTGACTATACCGAGCAGGCCGCCGTCAGGTCAATACTTTTAGACGATAAGAGTTGCCGATTGGCTGAGAAGATTTGGCCGGCTGATTACAGTCATTCTGCCCGATTCGAGCGGGCTCAGGAGAGCTTTGAGGTGGCGCGAATGAACTCGTAAAAACCGGCGGCCGAGCCCAAAACAACTCCCGCGACAAGCAGCCAGGGCTTCGTGCCGAGCCATCGATCCAGCAGCCAGCCGATGATCAAACCTGAGACGACCGCGGCAAACAGAGAGAAGGCAGCGCTGTACGCGATGCCGGTTTTTCGGTTGGTTTCTTGCGGATCCTCACCCGCCATTGAGGCGTTACCAGGTGTTTCTGGTTAAGTAGTTCTTTGGTCCTTCGTAAACCAAGGCCCGCCGCGAGTGTCGCATCGAATCGTGAATGAAACAGACGTGCGTACACCAACAGGGCTTGCCGCCATCGATCGCCTTCAGCTCGACTTGCCGCTCGTGGGCTGACCAAAGCGCGCCGAAGTCATAGGCGTAATCTTTCAACGAAGCGAACTTCTCGCGCAGCTCGCACGCGCGCACGTCGCCGTTGTAATCGATGACCGCGATCGTTTCACCGGCAGTGCATGGAAACGGCCAGGCCGTGGATTTTGTGAAGTTCGCATTCTGGGTTCGGTAGTGTGTCGTGATCGTGCCTACATACGCCACGTTCTTCACGAATCTTCTAGCCGCGTCGTCTTCCGCGAACATGCGATCACCATAGCGTTTGGTTACCTGAGCGACATACGCGTACATCTGCGGTAGAACCTCTGCGGGAACTTGTTTGATCTCGTCTCCAACCAGAGTTTCTCCCCGCACGATGTTGAAATATTGACCATCGAGTTGAAAGTTGTTCCACATGAACTCGCCGAGCTTTTCAATCTGGTCGTAATTGTCAGCGCAGACAACCGTGTTCACGTTGAGTCGAAATCTCTCATTGAATTTTTCTTTCAGCGGATAGAGCGACGTGATGCAATCCAGCGTCCTCTCCCAATGACCCGGAACTCCGCGAATGCGATCGTGAGTCTCGCCGTAGCCATCGAGCGCAATATTCAAGTACAGATGCATCGAAGGATGCTGGCCCAGCGCGTTGTCAACGATCTCATACGCGCGCTGTTTCACAAGCCCGTTTGTCGGAATGATCAATCGTCGGACGCCGTTGTTGCGCACAAACGTATCGATGATTTCTGAAGCATCGTGTCGCAACGTGGGCTCACCGCCGGAAAGCCAAAGGTCGGTAATCTGCGGCATCGTGCGCGAGATGTTTTCGATCTGATCGAAAGTCAAGTCGCCGGGCTGGTTCAGTTGTTCGTGATAGAAACAGGTACGGCACAGAGAATTGCAACGCGAGGTCACAAACAAAATCACCGTGCCGAGACGCTTCTCGCGTTTCGTTGAGCGAAGCAGTTGAACGAATTGTGCGGCTTTGCCAGGCATTTGAATGTCCGACAAACTTCAGTTTGTCGCGCCTTTGATCTAGACCTTACACATCGACAAACTAAAGTTTGTCGGACTCGCGGGAAAGGATGACAGTTTCGCTCGGCGATTTCAATTCGTAACTGATCCCGCGCCAGGTAATCCGCCGGGAAACCGCGGCGGCCAGCGCGTTGTAAAGAAAAAGGAGCGAGGCAACCGGCCACAACATAACGTGCGCGAGTGTGGTGCTGACGCTTTTCATTCGCTCGTCGGCGATTACGATTGCTATCGCCCGCAGTCGCAGATGCGACTTCACCGCGCCCATTGCGAATATCAAAAGCAGCAAGACCAGCGGGGTCTCGAATGATAATCCAAGCACCGCTCGCGCGAGCACCAGTGCGGAACCGCCAAAGAACGTGAGCGAAAAGATAGCGCTGCCGATGAGAACCGACTTCCACAAATGCAGCGCATACACACGCGTGATTTTCAGTTGGCGCGTTGTGAACTCAAGCAGCTCGCGTAAACTGATCCGGTGATGTGAAGGCGTCAGGCATTGCGGCACAAACTTAATCGGCAAACCGGCTTCATGAAGCACACGCGTGACGGTGAAGTCGTCTGAGACTGTGCCGCGCCAACGGTTGGAGATTAGCAGTTTTTTGAAGGTCTCGCGGCGGATCGCCGTCGAGCCACCCCAGCAAAAATTCTTTTTCGTGTTCGCGCCCAGGGCCGAGGCAATCGCCGCATTCCAAACTGACTGCACATGCGAAGCGAAGCTGCGCTTGAGCGGGACGAACCAGCGATAACCAGTAGCTGCTCCTACGCCTGAATCGCACAGCGGCGCTATCAGAAATCGCAGCCAAAACTCTTGCGGGCGCGCGTCCGAATCCGTGAACACAAAAACTTCGCTGCGCGCGTCGGCGGCCTCCACCGCGACGCGCAGGTTGTGAACTTTCTGTCCGCTATCAATAGCCGGTCCGGCAACGATAGTTTGAATGATTGGTCCGGTTGGCTGATCAAAAGATTGTCGCGCCTCTGCAGTGACTGCAAACGCCGGATCGTCGGCAGAGTCGCTAACGAAAATAATTTCAAAAGCCGGATAGTCCTGCGCGAACAGACCCAGAACATTCCCTTTCAAACCATCATCCACGCCTCGACACGGCACGAACACCGTCGCAAACGGCGTGTACTCGAGCGGCTCCTGCGCCAGTTCCCTTTGCAGATACCGAACGAAGCGCATGCCGCTGCGCAGGGAAAGCAAGCCAAGCCAGATTGATATAGCCGCTAAGAAATAGAAAACAATCAAAATCACGAGTTCGGGCTGAAGCATCGAGGCGAGGTTACTAGGGCTTGCTTTGTTTTCCTTTCGCGGCAGCAACGACTCGTTCAACCGCGCGGCGAAAAGAGTTGAAATTCAACTCGGGGTAGCGATAAAAATCTGATTGAATTGAGCGGAAGAGAGCCATCAGGCGATTAGGTTCCACCAAACCAGCGGCGAGCAAGCGGCCTACGTCCTGGCGGTCAATCTCGAAATTTCGTTCGATCTTCGCAAGGGCCTGCGCATAAAAATCGTAATGGTAAAACGAAAGCTTCCCTTCTTGTTGAATGAATTGGCTGCGGTCCTCCCAACCCGGCAACGGCGGAATGAAATCGTCCGGCGAAGCCAGTTCGATATTAATTTTCAATCGCTCTTTTAATCGTGGAAGGCTGCGGAGGATTTCGTCGCTTTCAGGGATGATTTTCAAATCGACATCTATCGTCGCTTCTCGCCAGCCAAGCAGCACCGCCGACGCACCGCCGACCAAATAGACGCGCGCGGGGGCCTTGGCGGCATCAGCCAGGGCTTTCATAAAGGATTGCAGCGCACTCGCTGTTAGTCGCTCACGCATTCGGCGGCTCGCTCGTAACTAACCAATCGACGAATGAGAGCATTGTAACGTGAGTGCGCGGAATCGGAATCATCCTTCGCGAGGAGTTGGTACAGACGATGCTCTGGGTTCGGTGGAAGATTATCCGGAAGCTGTATACCGATGGTTTGCAAGCGCGGCGCGCCGATCGCAACCAGGAGCGCCTCGACTGTTTCGCGCCCTGCATGCAGATCGCGAAGGCCAGCCTCGATTAGATCGGCTCCCGGTAAGGCATCATTCATGCACTTTAGTTTACTGCGAAGGCGCGGGATTATTCGAGGCTGCTGGAGCCGTAATTGCCGCAGGCGCTGGAATCAGCTTCTGCGCCAGCGCGATAAATGGTTGCGGATAAATGCCAATAACGATTATTCCAATCAGTGAAACCAACAGGCCGGCGCGCAGGGCGGGTGACATCGCTAATGGTTCGTCGTCAGCGACGGTGTCGCCGAGATACATGACGCGAATGAAGCGAATATAGTAGTAGAACGACACGACGATGTTTATGACCGCCCATCCGGCCAGCCAGTAGTACCAGGATTTGTGATCCGTCTCGCCGCGATTCAGCAAGCCCCAAAGCAAAAAGTACTTGCCGATAAAGCCACCGGTTCCCGGTAAGCCACCGAGTGACAGCATAAAGATCGTCATCATCGCCGCCATGCCCGGCGCTTTCTGCGCCAAGCCTGTCATGTCGTCAACATTGTCGCCAACAATGCCGCGCCGGCGCAGGCTGATGATGATGCCGAAGGCGCCCATGTTCATGAGCGTGTACACCAGCAGATAAATAAACAAGCCGATATTGCCGTACGTATTGTTCGCGACGATTGCCAGCAGCAAGTATCCCGCGTTTGAAATCGAAGAGTATGCCAACAGCCGCTTGGAATTCTCTTGCGTGATCGCCGCCCAGTTGCCCACCACAATAGTAAGCGCGGCAACGATTCCAAGCAGCGGCGCCCAATCGATCTGCATCGGCGCGAGCGCCACGAAAAATATGCGCGCGTACAAAGCGAAGCTGGCGGCCTTCGATCCGGTGGAAAGAAACGCCGTTACTGAAGTCGGTGCGCCTTCGTATGCGTCCGGTGCCCACATGTGAAACGGCACGGCGGCGACTTTGAAGAACAGGCCGGCTCCCAAGGCTATCATCCCGAGAAGGAGAAATGGTTTGAGCCCACGAATTGGATCATCCGGTCCCGTGGCCGCCGCAACTCTTGCCAGCGCGTCGCCGACGGCATGTCCGATGTCCCCGAGATTGGTTGAGCCGGCAATCCCATACAGCAGGGACATACCAAACAACAAAATTCCCGACGAAAAAGCGCCGAGCAGAAAGTACTTCATCCCTGCTTCATTCGATCGCTTCTGCCTTTTGGTGAACGCCACCAGCACATAAAAGGTCAGCGCCATCAGCTCGAGTGCGATGTAAAGCGCGATCAGATCGTAGCCACTGCCAAGAAACATCATTCCGACAGTGGCAAACAAGACCAGCGCGTAATACTCGCCATGCTGCTCGCGTTCCAGATCCAGGAATCGAATTGAGATCGCGATGGCTAGCGCCGCAGCTAGCAGGAAAATCGCTTTGAAGAGCAGCGCGAATCCATCAATCCGCACCATTCCATAGAAACCATCAAGCGGTGTCACTGTCTGGATATTCCCAACGCGAAGGGAGCCACCGATGCTGTAAAAGAGGGCGACCAGCGAAACCAGCGCCAACGCAATTCCGACGAGCGAAAAGTACGCGGTCCACTTGCTGAGCTTGTAAGGAAGGATCACTTCCATTACCAGCGCGACGCAGGCGACGACCGTCAGGATCAACTCCGGCGCGATCAGTTGCAGATCGTGGACGTTGAAAAGCGATGTTTGAAAAAGAAACGGCATTAAATTTTTGTACTTTGTACTTAGTTCTTTGTGCTTTGTTCGCTAGCGCGCCGCGGGATGATCAAGTCGACTTCAATCAGAAATCAAAGCACAAAGCACCAAGTACAAAGCTCCACGCTTATTTCTCTGTCTGAATCTGCACGGGCGCGCTGGTTGTCGTTATTACCGGCGCACCCGTTACGGTCGTGGCGGTGGCGGACTGCGCCGGTATCGGATAGTTCGGTCGAATCTGTTTCACCACCGCGTTCACGGGCTTCTCGATGTAGCGCAGAAACGGCGCGGGATACATGCCAATCCAAAGGGACATGACGACCAGCGGCAGCATGTAAGCCCACTCGCGAATGCTCAGATCGGGCAGCAGCTTGTTCTTTTCATTCGTGACTTCGCCAAAGAACATCCGCTGGTACAACCAGAGCATGTAACCGGCGTTCAGAATAATTCCGAGGCCAGCCCAACCGGCCCAGACGGGATTTGCTTCGAACGCACCGCGCATCGCCAGGAATTCGGAAATAAACACCGCGAGTAACGGCAAACCGATCGCCGTCATGGCCATCGCCAGAAACACCGCAGCGTAGCCAGGCATGACATGCGAAAGTCCGCCGAATTCAGCAACGTTACGCGTGTGCCGTCGCTCGTAAATTATTCCGACCAGAAGGAACAGCGCGCCCGAATAGATTCCGTGACTCACCATCTGCATGACTGCCCCGTTAATCCCGTTCGGATTCAAAGCGAACAGTCCCAGCATTACGATGCCCATCGACGACACGGACGAGTACGCGACCAGCTTCTTCACATCGCCGTCTTTCTTCACGACAAAGTACATTGCCGCCAACGCGCCGTAGATGATCGAGACAATCGCCAGAAACACCATCACGCTGCGCACACCAAAGCGGCCAAAGAACGCTTCATCCATCGAAGCTTTCGGAAACATCGGCAGATTGAAACGATAGAAGCCGTACGTGCCCAGCTTCAGCAGAATTCCGGCGAGAACGACTGAACCGGCCGTCGGTGCTTCAACGTGTGCGTCCGGCAGCCAGGTGTGGAATGGCCACATCGGAACTTTGATCGCGAAGCCGAGCGCGAACGCAAAGAAGAGCAGCACCTGCACCGTCCCCATGTCCATGACTGAGCCCATCGCCTGCATGTACATGATATTGAACGTGCCGGCTCCGGACTTAGCGAGCGTGACGGCGTTGTTCAGCATCTCCATCGCTTTCGGATCACCGGCGCCAATGTTCACCAGGGTTGCGTTGGTGATTTTGGCTGCCAGCGTCACATCCTGCGTCAGGAAAAACATCTTCAGGATTCCCAGCAGCATGACGACAGAGCCAACCAGCGTGTAAAGGAAAAACTTGATCGCTGCGTACAGACGGTTCTCGCCGCCCCAAATTCCGATCAGAAAATACATCGGGACCAGTCCAACTTCGAAGAACAAGTAAAAGAGAAACATGTCCATCGACGTGAACACGCCCAGGATGAACGTCTGCAACAGCAGCAACAGGATGTAGTATTCCTTCTCGCGCTTGGCGATGTACTTCCACGATGAAAGCGCCGCGAGCACGCCGAGAAACGTCGTCAGGACAATCAACAACACCGATACACCATCGACGCCCATTTGATAGCGCGCGCCGATAATCGGGATCCACTGATGGTCTTCGAGAAACTGGAAGCCGCTCAGCACGCGGTCGTAGTTGAACAGCCACAGCGATGCAATGAAGTCGAGCACCAGCCAGGCGGTGGCGAACTTTTTGATCGCATCGCTCTGTTCTTTGCGGAACAGGCCGAGAATCAAAAGCCCGCCGAGCGCCGGCAGCCAGACAATGATCGAGAGAATGTTGTGTGTAATCACGTCAACCTCTGTGTTCCTCTGTGTCTCTGTGCATTCTCTGTGTCTCTGTGGTTGCAGTAACTATGGATTCATTCACCACAGAGATACTGAGGTCACACAGAGACACAGAGAAGAACTAAAAAACCTTAATCAAATAAAAAGCGACCGCGACCAGCAGCCCAATCACCATCACCAGCGCGTAGTTTTGCGTAAATCCCGTTTGCGCCGCGCGCACAATCGGCGACATTAGTCGCACTACGAAATTGGCGATGGCATTAACAATGCCGTCCACCAAATAGATATCCGTGCCGCCGGTAATCAAACTCGAAAGCCGCGTGGTCCAGGCTGATCCATTCACCGCGCCGTCAACAACCTTGGAATCGAAGGCGAAGACCGCTCGCGCCAAATCCATCGTGCGGCGGGTGATGGCCCAACCGTAGATCTCATCAATCCAATACTTGTGATAGCTGGCTTGATATAAAGGCCGCAACCGCGTCGCCCAGAGATCCGCGAGATTCGGACTCTTTACGTAGAAGAGCAGTCCAAGCCCGATGCCAATCGCCGCGACAACGAGCGAAATCAGGATGAAAACCCATTCGGTAGCAGCTTCGCTGCCGAGATTGGCTTCGACCGCGTGAGCCAGATTGAGTCCGGCGTGACTCGAATTCTCTTCGACCCGAGCCGCCTCTGCCGGCGACATTTCGCCGAAGGCGATTACTCCAGTTTTGCTTTCTTCGGGCTTGCCGAACTGTCCCGTTGACGGATTCCAAATGATCGGCTCCATCCAGTTCACGATGTTCAGCTTGCCACCGACGTGCTTGCCGCCCGTGAACGCCGTGCTCACGCCGACGAATCCGCCAACCGTAGCGAGAATCGCCAGCACCACCAGCGGCACCCACATCGACCTGGGCGATTCCTGCGGAATGTGCGCGTGTTTGTGGGGAGTGGGATGCTCCTTCTTCTGCGCATGGCCTTCGTGTTCCATGCTGTGTTCGTGCGCGGGATATTTCTCTTTTCCCCAGAAGGTCATCGCCACCAAACGTGTCATGTAGAAAGCAGTACACGTCGCGGCAATCGTGCCGACGATCCAAAGGATCCAGCCAATCGGCACGACGGTCGTCGAGGCAGTGCGCCAAAGAATTTCGTCCTTCGACCAGAAACCCGAAAAAGGAATAATGCCGCAAATTGCTAACCATCCGGCGAGGAAAGTCCAGTACGTGTACGGCATGTATTTTTTGAGCGCGCCCATCTTGCGCATGTCCTGCTCGTGATGCATGCCGTGAATTACTGAGCCCGCGCCCAGGAACATCAAGGCCTTGAAGAACGCATGCGTTAGCACGTGAAAGATTCCGATGACGAACGCGCCGACACCGCAGGCAAGAAACATGAAGCCCAGCTGCGAAACGGTCGAATACGCGAGTACTTTCTTGATGTCGTT
>DASXTE010000264.1:0-3923 GCA_036505595.1 Pyrinomonadaceae bacterium | reverse complement strand
CGCCACCTTCCGATCCGCATCGGACAGCAGGCGCAACGGCAGGTCGTGATGTTCTGCAAACTGCTTGTGCGAATCGACACTGTCAGTGGAAATGCCGACAACCTCCGCACCCGTCGCCGCATAGTCGTCCCAGCGATCGCGTACCGAGCACATCTGTCGAGTGCAGATGGGGGTTTCATCGCCAGGATAAAACAGCAGCACGACGACCTTGCCCCGATTGTCAGACAGACGCCACGGGCCGTCCGCATCCGGCAATGCGAAGTCTGGCGCTACACTTCCTTCTTTTGCATCGGAGGTTGGCAAGTTATTTCATCAGGGACGCGAGGTTCGCCGCCGCCACTTGAGTCCGAATCTCGATTTCATTTCCACGCGCATTGATCTTCAGATTCTCCAGAGCACTTTGGGCCAAGGCCTTCTTGTCCCCAGTCATCTGCATAATCATGAAACCGGCGAGTTGCTTCAACCCTGTCAGAATGTCACCCAGGTTCTTCGCCGCGGCCGGCGTTTCGGTCCGTGCGACGAGCGTCAATGATACATCAGTCGCCGTCGTGCCGAGCGATCCGTACGCCTGCCTGATCGAACTCGCATCCTGCGCGGTCGCATCGTTTCCAAGATTGAGATGAGCCCAAAGCGCGGCCGGCACATTCGCGCCGAAGCCAATCACCGCCTGCGGATCGCGTGTGGCTAACGATACCAAATCGGCACTGTCGCGACGCGGAGTCCTGGCCGCGTCGATTGTCGCGCGAACAGTTGCGGGCGTGCCCACGGCGACCGTGTTGCTGTTAAGAGCGGTCAGCGCCAGGTCACGCACACGCATGTTCCACAATCCGAACAGCTTAATCTGATCGTTTATTGTGAGAATCGTGATCGTCGCGCCGCGATATTTCTCTTCGCGTGCGTTTCCTTTGGCAGCCAATCGCGCTGCCAACGTTAACGCCTTCACGTCGAACTTGCCCTGCGCGATCGCTACCGGCTCGAGTTTGGTCACTTTCGCCGATGGATAAGTGTAACGAGCAGCAACCACGACACGATTAAAGGCGCGCGCATCGATGCCTGTCTGCGTTTTGAATTTGTCTATTTCTGAATTGATCTGCGCGAGCTTTGCAGTATCGCCTGCGAATACGCGCGGCAACGTTTCGTTCAGGAGACGATCGACGTCAACAACGACGATACCGTCCGATTGCGGCACGAACGCGAAAATGTCCGCCGTTCGCGCCTGAGTTGTGGTGGTCCTTGCTCTTGCCGGTTGCTGCGCGCAGATCGAAACGGCGGTCAACGTCATCAGCGCAAAAGTCAGTAGATTTTTTCTCACGTATTGCTTCTCCAATTTAAGATGATGCGGAAGAGGTTGTCCATCGGATGCGCGCGCGCCGCGAAATAGTTGCCGTCAATCCCGCTCAACCAGCAGCGAAATGCCCATTCCGCCGCTGATGCAGAGCGTTGCCAGACCAAGTTTCGCTTTGCGCCTCTTCATCTCATGCAGCAGCGTGGTCGTGATGCGCACGCCCGTGCAGCCAATCGGATGCCCCAACGCAATCGCGCCACCATTCACGTTTAGTCTCTCAGCATCGAATTGCAGTTCACGGTCGCAAGCGATGACTTGCGCCGCGAACGCTTCGTTTAATTCGATCAGATCGATGTCACTGAGCGAAAGTTTCTGTCTCTCCAACAGCCCGCGCGTCGCCGGCACTGGGCCAATTCCCATAATCTCGGGCGGCACGCCGACGATTTCGTAATCCAGAATGCGCGCGCGCGGCTCTGCGCCAGATTGTTTCAAGGCATCTTCGCTCATGACGACAACCGCGGCCGCGCCGTCAGTAATGCCTGACGAATTGCCGGCGGTGACGGTTCCCTCTTTCGAGAATACGGGCGCGAGTTTTTTCAGATCTTCGGCGGTGGTGTTCGCGCGCGGGTGTTCGTCACGCGTGAAGATTTTTCCCTCTTCCTTTGGGAGAGGGTTAGGGTGAGGGCTTACGGTCGCGCTAACTTCGCCGCTCGCCCCCGCCCTCTCCCAAAGCGAGAGGGAGAGGATCTCATCATCGAACCGTCCTGATTCAATTGCCGCCGCCGCTCGCTGTTGCGATCGCAGCGCGTACTCATCCTGTTCGTCGCGCGCGATCTCGTAACGCTTTGCGAGTTCTTCCGCCGTCTCACCCATCACCATTCCTGACAAAGGATCATTGAAGCCGTCGCGATACATGCCGTCAACCAGATCGACGTGACCCAGTCGCGCGCCCCAACGCGCACTTTCAGCAAAGTAAGGCACGCGCGACATGCTTTCGGTTCCGCCGGCGAGCACGATGCTAGCGCGACCAAGCATGATCTTCTCGGCGGCGAGAATGATCGCCCGCAAGCCCGAGCCACACGCTTGATTGACCGTAAACGCCGGCACACTATTGGGCGCGCCGGCCCGAAACGTAATCTGTCGTGCGACATTCGGCCCGCCGCCTGCTTGTCGCGCGCAACCCCAGATTGAATCTTCGATTTTGTCGGGTTCGATGTTCGCGCGGTGCAGCGCTTCCTTCGCGGCGACCACGCCCAAATCAGCCGCGCTCCAATCCTTCAGCGATCCGCCGAAGCGGCCAATTGGAGTGCGCACTGCGCCTGTTAGAAAAACTGCCTTCATCACGCTTTCGGAAATTCTGGTCTGCTGTTAAGCTCTGCCGCGATGTTAGCATAGCGCCCAATGCCTCCCACAAACGCGACAAAACTCAACAAGATTGTTGACGACGAACTAAACGCGCGGGCGATCCGGGAAATCACCGCCGCGCACAAAGATTGGTTCATCTCAGTCGATGGTCGTTCGCCGCTGAGTATTAGCGCAGACGAATTCGATTTCTCAGTCGCGCATGGACGCTTAATGTTTTCGTCATGGACGGAAAGCGGATCGCGCACGTGGCGAATCACCGCCTGGAATTGGAATGGCGATAAACTGATCTTGGACGCTTCGCGCCGATTGGGTGCTGAAAAGGTAAAGCTGGAACTAATTCCGCATGCCTCAGCCAAAGCAATCGTCGCCAGCATCGCTGCGGCACGACAGGAAAGATGTGAAAAGCTGGCCGCTTTGGTTACACAGACTTTAGTCTGTGAGTCTGGCTCACCCGATCACAGCCTTAAGTCTGTGCCACTCCCAAAGATCGAGCGCGCCGCGCTGAGCCCGGGCATGCGACGCGATCAACCAGGGCGTTACGCGCGCATCATCCTGCGCGTGCCTCACGAACGAATTGCGGTAACGGGAACAGTGGCGCAGAGCGATGTGCGCAACGTTGATGCGCTATTTTCTTCCGCGCTGCTTTGGTTCCAAAGGATGCTGGAATCGCCTAAGCGTCCGCACATTCATAGACTCTTGCTCATTGTCGAACACGAAATACTCGACGCTGCGCGCCAAAGGCATGTGCTGCTGCGCGATTCATTTCGCGGCCGCATCGAACTCTTTGAAATCGATGACGGTTGGCAGCAAGTGACGCAGGTTGCACCGTTTCAGCGAAAGCATCTTTGGCGAAAGCGTCTGACTCGCTTTCCGCCTGTTAACGAAGTCGAACCGAGCGCTCGACCAACCGACATCATCGCGCGTGCGCCCGAAGCGATCGACATGGTGGCTTCCCGTCACGGCCAGACGCTTCGCTACCACGGTCTGCCGTTCGCGCGCGTGCGGCGCGTGCTGGATCAGGACCGAATCTGGTTTGGTATTGAAGGACCGCGACGGCGTCTGCTCGACGGTTTTTATCAACAGGATTGGGCAAAACTGCTTCGCGATCTGGAAACCTATCGAAGCGAGCACTGCCGCGATCGTCGTCATTGGCTTTATCGCGCTTCGGGCGAAGCGTGGCTCGAATCAATTTTGCGGCGCGACATCACGCAATTAGATCCGGGATTGATAATTGCACCGCTGCACGCGCAATTCCGCACATCGCACGGCGGAC
>DASXTE010000263.1:0-8116 GCA_036505595.1 Pyrinomonadaceae bacterium | reverse complement strand
GCTCATCCGGACAAGTACTTACTCGAAGAAGCGCGACGCAACGTCCGCATCGAGTACGAAGAGTTGCCGGCGATCTTTTCACTGGAGGATTCACTCGCGCAGAAAGAGATCATCTGGGGCGAGGACAACGTCTTCAAAAAGTTTTTGGTAAACAAGGGCAACATCGATGACGCGTGGGCGCGGGCAGACTTCATCGTTGAAGGCGAATACGAAACCGGCGCGCAGGAACAACTGTACATCGAGACAAACGGCGCCATCGCGATTGCTAATCCTGAAGACGGCGTGACGGTTTGGGGATCGATGCAGTGCCCTTATTACGTGCACAAGGCGCTGATCAAATTGTTCGGTCTGCCGGAAGAAAAAATTCGCGTGATTCAGACTGAGACGGGCGGCGGCTTTGGCGGCAAGGAAGAATATCCGTCGATGATTTCCGGACACGCGGCGTTGCTGGCGTGGAAGTCAGGCAAGCCGGTCAAGATGATCTACGATCGCGCCGAAGACATGGTCGCGACCACCAAACGGCATCCCTCGCGCACGCGACACAAGACCGCAGTCACCAAAGACGGCAAGCTCCTGGCGATGGAAATTGATTTCGTGATCGACGGCGGCGCGTACTGCACTCTGTCGCCGGTGGTGCTCTCGCGCGGCACGATTCACGCCGCCGGGCCTTACTTCTGTCCGAACGTGCGCATTAACAGCAAAGCGGTGGCGACGAACATGCCGCCCCACGGTGCGTTTCGTGGCTTTGGCGCGCCGCAAAGCATCTTTGCGCTCGAGCGTCATCTGGACAAAGTTGCGAAAACCATTGGTTTGACGCCCGAAGAGTTTCGCCGGCGTAACTTCATTAAAGAAGGACAAACGACGGCGACGAATCAGGTGATTCGCGAGAAAGTTGATCTGGAAGGTTTACTGAATCGCGCGCTTGAGTTGAGCGACTATCACGCGAAGCGCGATCGATTTGCGAAAGAGAATCAACAGACTGCGGGCAGGATGCCCGCGACCCGCCGACAGGATGTCGGCGCTCCTCTGAAAGGCGTCGGCTTCGCCACGTTCATGCACGGCGCAGGCTTCACTGGTTCTGGTGAAGTTTATTTGCAGTCCGTCGTCGGCGCAGAAGCGACGGCTGAAGGCTGCATTAAGGTTTTCGCGGCCAGCACCGAGATCGGTCAGGGCACAAACACGATCTTTTCGCAGATCGCCGCTGAGGCCCTTGGTATCGATTACGATCTCATCGACGTCGTGCAGCCCGACACTGGCAATGTGCCGAACAGCGGGCCAACAGTCGCGTCGCGCACAACTATGATCGTCGGCAAATTAGTCGAGTCGGCAGTGTTAGGTCTGAAACAAACACTCATCGGCAGTGGCCTCTTGAAAGACCAGAGCACGCAAGCGGAATTTCAAAAAGCCTGCGGCGAATACATTGCGAAGTTTGGTCAGCTTAAATCCACGAGCCAATACACGCCGCCGCCGGGCATTCGCTGGGACGATGAAAAGTACGAAGGCGACGCGTACGGCGCGTTTGCGTGGGCGGTCTACGTTGCGGAAGTCTCCTACGACAGCCTGACTTACGAAGTTCATGTCGATGACTTTGTCGCGGTACAGGAAGTTGGCCGGGTGATCAATCCCGTCCTGGCTGCAGGACAAATCGAAGGCGGAGTCGCACAGGCGATTGGCTACACGCTCTATGAAAATGTCGTTTGGGAAAATGGGCGAATGCTGAATAGTCAAATGACGAACTACATCATGCCCACGGCCGCGGACATCCCGCCGATTCGCGTCCACTTTGAAGAGAACCCTTACGCTTATGGTCCGGGCGGCGCAAAAGGCATCGGCGAGCTGCCGATGGACGGCCCAGCGCCGGCAATCCTCAACGCGATCGAACACGCCACGGGCGTAGGCTTTAATCACATTCCACTCATGCCGGAGGAAATTATGGAGGCTGCATAAAGGGGAGGACATGATCATTGCTCGACTAGAATTGGGCCGGAATACGCTCATTGACAACCGTGATGCTTCAGAGTAGAAGTCTCAATCAATTGATCGCGTCGTAACGGCGGTGGCGTATTCCAACTTGTTTTCCAGCACCGAATCCGGGGCAGTGAGTCGCGACCTTCCTCAAATCCAGGTCGTGGCGAGGTAATCCAACTTGGTCGCCGAACAGATCGCTCATTATCGAATTATCGAACAGCTCGGAACGGGCGGTATGGGCGAAGTGTTTCTGGCCCAGGACACCAAGCTCGAGCGAAGAGTTGCCATCAAGGTGCTGCCGGCGAAATCAATCGATGACGCACACGCGCGCAAGCGCCTGCTGCGCGAGGCCAAGGCCGCAGCCACGCTCGATCACCCGAATATCTGCGCGATTTACGAGGTGAACGAAGACGGCGCCAGTCCCTTCATCGTGATGCAATACATTGAGGGCGAAACGCTCTACAGCAAATTTCAGGCAGCCCCGCTGACGCCGGAAGAAGTGATCGACGTTGGCATTCAGGTCGCGGAAGCCCTGGCAGAGGCGCACTCGCGCGGGGTCATCCATCGCGACGTCAAACCGCAGAACGTGATTATCACTCCCCGCGGCCAGGCGAAAGTGCTCGACTTCGGCCTGGCGAGAATCGCGCAAACAGCAGTGCTCGACGCGGAAGCAAAAACCGACACTCAACTCACTGAAGAGGGATACATCGTCGGCACCGTCGCTTACATGTCGCCGGAACAACTTAAGGGGATGGAGATCGATGGCCGCAGCGATCTCTTCTCACTTGGAGTGACACTCTACGAGTGCGCCACGCGAAAGCCCGCATTCACCGGCAACAGCAAGATCGAAATCTCTTCGAAAGTACTGCAAGTCGAGCCGCGTAAACCATCGCTGGTCAATCCCGGCATTCCGCGCGAACTGGAAAACATCATTTTGAAGGCGATGGCCAAGGACGCTGACGCGCGTTATCAGTCGGCCGGCGAGATGCTTGAGGAGCTCCGGCTTTTACGATCTTCACTGTCGAGTGTCACCGCTGTATTTCCGAGCGTTACGCGTGAGTCATCACGCGCATCAGGGGTAGACGTTGTAGCAGAGATTCGCCAGGGCCTGCGCTCGCGAAAAGTTCAAATTGCGCTGGCCGCGATTCTGGTACTTGTGCTTGGTTGGATCGTGATTCGGCTGTGGCGAACTGCGCCCTACCAAGTGAACGCCGCGGCCAGGCCTTATTTCGATGAAGGCGTTAATGCCATCCATGCGGGCACTTACTTTCAAGCCAGCAAGGCTTTGAGGCAAGCGGTTGATTTGGATCCTCAATATGCGCCGGCGCACGCGCGATTGGCGGAAGCCTATCTGGAAATAAGCAACACGGAACAGGCTCAGGGCGAAGTGCTGGACGCGGCCGCCCTAGCAGGTCGTCGGGCCTTGAGCAACAGCGACAAACTGCATCTTGACGCGATTGATGCAACTGTCAGGCGTGAGTTTCCCGCGGCGGTTGCGTCTTATCAAAAATTTCTCGATCAAGCTTCGGCAGAAGAGAAGGCGAACGCATATGTCGATCTCGGCCGCGCTTACGAACGGAACGAACAACCGGATAAGGCGATCGAGAATTACACCAAGGCCACCGAGTCGGATGCGCAATCGGCAGGGGCTTTTCTGCGTCTTGGCACTGCTTACAGCCGGCGACGCGACGCAGACAATGCCGAGAAGGCTTTCAAGCGCGCTGAAGAGATATACCAGGCGTTAACCAATCACGAAGGATTAGTTGAGGTCGTTTTCCAACGCGGTGTTTTGTTTTATGGCGCGGGCAAACTGCCGGAGGCGCAAGCTCAATTTGAAAGAGTGTTGGAGATGTTAAAGAGTCAGGAAAACATCTATCAGCGCACGCGAACTGAGCTTGAGTTGAGCCTGGTCTATCGAGACGAAGGAAACGTTGAAGGTGCAAAACAGTTGGCAGCCGACGCTATTCGCGTCGCGCAAAACAGCGACATTAAGAACGTCGCGACTAACGGCCTGATCGATCTGGGATTGGCATTTCTTAGTAATGGCGATTTTGACGAAGCCGGAAACTACTTTCAGCAGGCCCTCGATTTGGCGCAGCGAAATAATTCGCAGGCCAACGAGATGAAGGCGCACCTGTCTCTTGGTCGCTTGTACTTTCAGAAAAACGATAACGATGCAGCGATATCTGAACTTCAGAAAGCACTCGACTTCTACAAACCCCGCGGGTATCGCCGTGAGACGTCGCTGGCGCTGACGTTGCTCGGGCGCGCATACCAGGACAAAGGCGATGACAGCACCGCCCTGAAGCTTTTTGAGGAGCAGAGCGACCTGGCGAAGAAAGCGGCCGACGACTCGGGCGTCGCGGATTCGCACATGAATCTGGCGTTTCTGACCGGTGTCAACCAGGAGAAGTACACAGAAGCGCTTTCGCACCTGGATGAAAAGCTCAAGATCGATGACGCACGTCACTCTGAACGTGGCAAGGCTTCGGACCAAATGAACCGCGGCAATTTCCTCTGGCAATTAGGACGTTACGACGACGCACGGGCGGCGTTGGACGCGGCATTTGAAGTGGCGAACAAGAAAGAAGCGCAGTTGAAGACCGTGCTGGCCTGGGTGCATCTGATCAGGGCGCGCATGGCTCTGAGCCAACGTCAGTACGCCGAAGCTAAGAAAGAAAGCCAGCTCGCGTTGGATTCCAGCGAGAAATTTCCGGACGTGTCACTGCAAGCCAAGTTCACCATGGGACTGGCGCAAGCATTCTCGGGCGCGCCGCAAGCAGGCCGAACGGTCTGCGAAGAAGCTCTCGGGATGGCGCAAAAATTGAAATCTCGGCCGTTGATCACCAGCGCACAGTTGGCGCTGGCCGAAGTGCTGCTCCTCGAGAAAGACCCGGCGGCTGCACTGCAAACCGCCCTGGAGGCGCAAAAAATATTTGCACCAGCGGGCCAGAAGGATTCAGAATGGCGCGCGCTTCTGATAGCCGCCCGTGCCAGCGACCTCGCCGGAGACAAATCCGCGGCGCAGGCTTACGCCGCGCGCGCCGACACAGCGTGCAGTGAACTGCAACAGAAGTGGGGCACGGAAAGCTACGAAAGCTATCTGCGACGTCCGGACATTCGGTCGTACCGCAATCAGCTCGCGCAACTGAAAGGCAGTAAGTAACGGCATTATGACAAGAAAAGGAGAACAACCATGATGTCTCAGGTCTCTGCTTTCGAGATTAACGATTTCCCGCGTGCCCTATTTTTCGCCGATCCCGGCACGGGCGACGATCCCGGCGGTGGCACAGGCGACGATCCCGGCGGTGGCACAGGCGATGATCCCGGCGGTGGCACAGGCGACGATCCCGGCGGTGGCACAGGCGATGATCCCGGCGGTGGCACAGGCGACGATCCCGGCGGTGGCACAGGTGACGATCCCGGCGGTGGCACAGGCGACGATCCCGGCGGGAGCGCCGGCGAGGGCCATCACAAGAAGCACCACGAGAAGCACCATGACAAGAAGCACTAAGAGCGAGTAGTGGAGCTGAGGTGCACTACTCGATCTTTGGTTGATTAAGACGCTGTTCGTTCCTTTGGCAACCTCGCGTCTGAAATACCGCTGCAGACGAAACGGCTCCATCCCGAAACTGCGCTCCTAGGTTCGCAAACCGCAAGTATGTCGCGCGATGCACACGTGTGTGAGCGCGGCGCTCGCAAAAAGTGGCCCGGGTCGATCCGTCACGCGATTTACCGCCGATGAGTTGCTGAGCTTTCTTACGGGAGGATATTGTGGCTGACAAAGAAATCGGCGCCCGGGCCAGATTGCAGGCAGCCGAGCGCGCAAAAGCTCCGGTGCGGCTCCATACGTTTTTGGAGAACATCAAGAAGAGGCGCGGCCTATCTCGGCACGAGCGCCTCAGAATTCTCGATCAGGCCATCCTGTTGTTGGAGATGAATTACGTGCATCTCCCTCTCAAGCGCGCGATGCACGCCATCAATCCAGTCCAACGACTCAAGCTCTTGAAGTATCGGCTGGAAGCAAAGTGGAAGATGGAAGACGAAATGCAATTCCACAAGCGCCTGCTGGAAATATTCTCGTCACTTCGCGATCTCCACACGCGTTATCTCTTGCCCAGCCCTTTCCGACATCAGGTGGCGTTTCTTCCGTTTCTCATCGAACAATATTACAAGACGAAAGAGGACGACAGGTTTCTGGTTTCACGAATCGACCACAAACACTTCAAAGCGCGCTCAAGTGATCCGGCGGGAGCCTCTTTCACCGAAGGCGTCGAAGTTCGCTTTTGGAACGGCACACCAGTTCGGCGGGCGATCGAAATGAACGGAGAGAGCCAGTCGGGCAGCAATGTGGATGCGCGATTTGCCCGTGGACTTGATAGCCTGACCATTAGACCGCTGCGCACGTCGTTGCCGCCGGATGAAATGTGGGTCGATGTCACTTATCGCGGCCTCGATGGAAAAACCAGAACGCTCAGGCAGGACTGGTTGGTTTACGAAGCAAAGCCGCAGCCGCTGGCCACCAAGACGTCGCGGAAGAAACGCGCGGCTGTGGACGTGCAAAAAACAAAAATTAATCAGATCAGACGCGAGTTGTTTGCGCCGCGTGAGGTGCCACCGCAGAAACGCTACCAGAACATTTTCTATAGCGACATTCGCCGAGTGCCACTGAAAAAGCTCGGATCAAAAAAATCGGGAGACAGAAAGTTTGGCTACATTCGCCTGTTTACCTTTGAAGTGGGAGACCAGGTACAGTTTGTCGACGAGTTCAAACGTGTAATCACCGCCGACGGGTTTCCCCAGGAAGGACTGATCATCGATGTCCGCGGCAATCCCGGCGGCCGGATTCGCGCCGGCGAGCGACTGCTCCAGTTGTTTACGCCGCGCCGAATAAAGCCGGAATTGTTCGAGTTCATCAATACGCCGCTGAATTTGGAGATCTGCCAGGACGCGCCCGAGGGCCTGGGTCTTTCGCGCTGGGTCAACTCGATCGAGGAGTCCGTGGTAACCGGCGCCACTTATTCTCTTGGCTTTCCGCTGACTTCTGAGCAATCGTGCAATGACATCGGCCAGGTGTACTACGGCCCCGTGCTTTTGATTACAGACGCGCTGTCGTACAGCACCACCGACATGTTCGCTGCTGGTTTTCAGGACAACAACGTGGGAGTAATTCTCGGCGCCAGCGACAATACTGGGGCGGGTGGGGCGAATGTGTGGCAATACGATGATTTCATGAAAGCTATTAAGAAGAAATCAAAGTCTCCTTTCAAGGCGTTGCCGCGAGACACCGGATTGATGCTGGCGATTCGCCGCAGCATCCGGGTGGGTCAGAAAGAAGGAAGGCCGCTGGAAGAATTGGGAATCACGCCCAACCGACGTTACTACATGACGAAACGCGACCTGCGCAAGAATAACCAGGACCTCATAACCGAAGCTGCGCGCATCCTGAATAAACAGCCGGTTTATTCCGTTTCGGTAAAGCCTGTCGACGGCAAGAAAGACATCATCGAAATAACCGCGGCCTCGAAAACCCACCGGCGGAAGGACCAGCGCAGAAAGATTTTGCGTGTGGATGTTTCCGTAGACAATTGGCCGTATAAATCGTTCATGGCTCAAAGAGGCGTCCTGCGCGCGACGCCGGTCACTTTCGAAGAGTTGAAGCCACCGATGAACGTGCTGGTACAGGCGTTTGATTTCGATAATAGGCTGGTTGCTGCTTACCGCCATCAACAGCAGTGAGAGTCAAAATCGACTGCACGATCAACGATCACCCACGGACGCTTGAGGTCTATCCGATGGAGCGCCTGCTCGATGTGTTGCGCGACCAACTGCATCTGACCGGGACCAAGGAGGGCTGCGGCGAAGGTGAGTGCGGCGCGTGTACGGTCACGATCGACGGAGAAATCGTCAACAGTTGTCTGGTGCCAGTCGCACAAGTCGAAGGCGCCTCGATCAAAACGATCGAAGGCATCGCGCCGAGCGAAACTCAGTTGCATGCTGTGCAGCGGGCATTCATTGAACACGGTGGCGCCCAGTGCGGCATCTGCACGCCCGGAATGATCATGGCAGCGGTAAACCTGCTTGAGAAAGTTCCCAATCCAACCGAAGCCGATATTCGGAATGGATTGGCAGGGAATCTTTGTCGCTG
>DASXTE010000262.1:0-6156 GCA_036505595.1 Pyrinomonadaceae bacterium | reverse complement strand
TACGATATCGGCATCACGACGGCCCAGGCCGCGATCGCCGAAACGGGAACGCTGGTGCTGGAATCGGATCGCGAGCGCCATCGTTTGGTTTCACTCGTGCCGCCGGTGCATATCGCTTTCATCAATGCCGCCGATATTTGTCTGACGCTCGGCGAAGCGCTGGAACGTGTTCGTCACGATGGATCAGGCGCCATGAGCCGCACGATTACGTTTATCACCGGGCCTTCCCGCACCGCGGATATCGAATTGACGTTGACAATCGGCGTGCATGGCCCCAAAGAGTTGCACGTAATCGTTATCGAATGAACTCTCGTCGCAATTGACGAGAGCGTCGGACCCGCAATGGAAATCGCAACTTTCACAACCCGGGAAACCGGATGGCAATGGCCGTGTGTGGGAGCGCTCCTGACAAAGGAATGTCTGCTGGATTTCGGGCGCGCCTTTGAAGGGCCGGAACGGCCGTCCAATCATCTCGATTGGCTCGATCTGAACGGTCCGTGGTTCCAACAGTCCCGCGAAAAATATACTGCGCTCATAAGCGACTCGCAGCTTTTCATCGAAGCAATTGAAAAAGGTTGGTTAACGAAACGGTCCGACGCTTACTGGCTGGCTCCCGCGCCTCGACCCGGAAAGCTGATCTGCATCGGGCTCAACTACCGCGACCACGCTGCGGAAAGCAATATGCCCATCCCCGAACGACCGGTAATCTTTTCGAAATTTGCGACGGCGGTGATCGGGCCGGGCGAGCCGGTCGTGCTGCCCTCGACAAGCACTCAAGTAGACTACGAAGCAGAACTCGCCGTGGTCATTGGACGGCGAGCGAAGCAGGTGAGTGCCAGTCGCGCGCTCGATTATGTGCTGGGCTATACCTGCTTCAACGATATCAGCGCCCGCGATTTTCAATTCGCAGACGGTCAATGGCAACGCGGAAAATCCTGTGATACGTTTGCGCCGATGGGCCCAACTATCGTGACGACCGATGTCGTTCCCGACCCGCACAAGCTGTCGATTAAGCTCGAGCTGAACGGCCAGACGATGCAGGATTCAAACACCGATCAATTGATTTTCGGTGTGCCCGAGTTGATCGAATTCCTTTCCCAAAACATCACGCTTGAACCCGGCGATGTAATCGCCACGGGCACGCCCGCCGGTGTCGGCTTCGCCCGCAAGCCGCCGCTATTTCTGAAAGCGGGCGACTTGATGGAGGTTTCGATCGAAAACGTTGGCTGGTTGAATAATCCGGTCGTGGCGGCGAAAGAAGCTGTCGGGAGATCTGCCTAATCAAACAAAAGGGAATTGAACATGCGCAAAATCATTTCAATACTGACGATGCTGGCCGCGATTGCTGCGTTGGGCTGCAACGGTTCTGGATCAAAGACGGGCAAGAAAAAACTCACCATAGCGGTCATTCCCAAGGGCACTTCGCACGAGTTTTGGAAGAGTATTCATGCCGGCAGCATCAAGGCGGCGCGCGAACTTTCGGCGCAAGGCGAGGAAGTAGAATTGATCTGGAAAGGTCCCTTGCGTGAAGACGATCGCGAACAACAGATTCAGGTTGTCGAGGGTTTCACTTCGCAGGGAGTGGACGGCATGGTGCTGGCTCCGCTGGACGATCGTGCGCTGGCGCGTCCGGTCGAAGAGGCAAAGAGCGCCAGAGTGCCTACGGTAATCATCGATTCGGCCATTCAGTCAAATTCGATTATTAGCTTTGTGGCCACTGATAATCGCCAAGGCGGAGTGCTGGCGGCGGATCGTCTGGGCCAGCTACTCGGCGGAAAAGGAAAGGTTATCCTGCTGCGTTACGCTGAAGGTTCGGCGAGCACAATGGAACGCGAGGAAGGCTTCTTATCAGAGATCAAACAGAAATTTCCCGGCATCGAGTTAATCTCCACGGATCAGTACGCAGGCGCCACCCGCGATACTGCCAAACGGAGCTCAGAGAATCTGCTCAATCGCTTTGGCGACGAGGTGCAAGGCATTTTCACACCGAATGAATCGTCAACGGCGGGAATGCTTTCGGCGCTACAGGACATCGGCAAGGCAGGCAAAGTAACGTTCGTTGGCTTTGACACCAGCCAGATGTTCATCGACGCCCTGCGCGCCAGGCAGTTGCACGGGATCGTGGTACAGAATCCATTCAATATGGGTTACCTGGGCGTGCGTACGTTGGTCGAAAGCCTGCAAGGGAAGACTGTTGAAAAACGAATCGATACAGGCGTCATCATGATCACGCCGGATAACCTGGACGCCGCCGAAACGCAGGCGCTGCTGCATCCGCCGTTGGATCAGTATTTGAAATAATTGTGTCGGAACCGGGAGCAGTAGCGACCGGATCAAGACGCAAGATGATAGCCTGATCCCTTCGCTACCGCTCGGGGTTCTGCCAGATTTCATGGTTGCTGACACAAAATCTATCCCGGCAATCTCCCGCTCCAACTTCGCACGGACTTGGCTCAACCGGCTGGGCCCGCTGCTGGGATTGATGTTGGTCATCGCTGTATTCGCCATTCTCATCGGAACGCCGGAGCGTTATCTCTCGCTGAAAAACATCCGAACGGTCTTGGCGCAAACTGTGATCGTCGCCATTGGCGCTATCGGCATGACGATGATCATCATCAGCGGCGGAATCGATCTCTCCGTCGGTTCGGCGATCGCCCTGACCGGAGTAATCACCGCGCTGGGAATCAATGCCGGTTTTTCGCCCACGGTGGCTCTCTGCGCGGGAATTCTGGTGGGTTGCTTTGTGGGTTTGATGAATGGTCTGGCAATCACCCGCCTGCGCGTAGTGCCGTTTATTGCCACGCTGGGAATGCTGGGAGTGGCGCGAGGCGTAGCAAAAGGGATCGCGGGTTCGCAAACCGTGAACATGCCGGAGACGTGGGTCAACAATTTGTTGCTTACGGTGCCAAGACCCGCATGGCTGCTGGTGGCGCCGGGCGTTTGGATCGCGATTGCGTTGGCAGTAATCGCAGCGATTGTTTTGCGCAATACAGTTTTTGGGCGGCGCGTTTTCGCTTTGGGATCGAATGAGGCAGCCGCGCGCGCGTGCGGCATCGCCACCGATCGGCTGAAGATCTATATCTATGCGCTTGCCGGTCTGCTGTTCGGACTCGCCGGCGTCATGCAGACGTCGCGCTTGCGGCAAGGCGATCCTACGGTGGCCGCCGGTTTGGAACTCGACATTATCGCCGCGGTGGTAATTGGCGGCGGAAGTTTAAAAGGCGGTGAAGGCAGCATCTTTGGGTCAATGATCGGCGCGCTGATCATGGCATTTCTGCGGAACGGTTGTCAGCAGGTCGGCTGGCCCAACTACATTCAGGAGATCATCATCGGCGCGCTGATCGTAATCGCCGTGGCCGTCGATCGCTGGCGGAGCTCGCGAGGAGCTTTAGCGTGACCGAATAATTAGATGTCAACTAGAATCATTGACGCTAGAGTCCGCGACATCCGCTTTCCGACCTCGACGACACTGGCCGGTTCGGACGCGGTGAATATCGACCCCGATTACTCGGCGACCTACGTCATTCTGGAAACCGATAGCCCGCAAGGATTGCAAGGTTACGGGCTCGCGTTCACCAATGGGCGCGGCAATGAAATCTGCGTCGCTGCGGTCCATGCTCTAAAGCATCATGTCCTGGGTCGAACCCTCGAATCGCTTACCGAAAACCTCGGCGCATTCTGGAACGAGATCACATCTGACAGCCAGGTGCGCTGGCTCGGTCCCGAGAAAGGCGTGATTCATTTGGCGACGGCGGCGCTGGTAAACGCCGTCTGGGATCTTTACGCCAAGATGGAGGGCAAGCCGTTGTGGAAATTGCTGGTCGATATGACGCCCGACCAGATCGTGTCCTGCATTCCGTTCCGGCATATCACGGACGCCCTGACTGCGGACGAAGCGACTGAGATGTTGAAGCGCCATGAAGCTACGAAGTCGGTGCGAGAGCAGGAGATATTATCGCGCGGTTACCCTGCCTACACGACGTCGGTGGGATGGCTGGGTTATTCGGACGAGAAGGTTCGCAATTTGGTGCGCGAAGGATTAGCGCACGGATGGACGCATTTCAAGATGAAGGTCGGGCAGAATCTTCACGATGATGTGCGCCGAGCGCGCCTGATTCGCGAAGAGATCGGTCCTGAACGAAAGTTGATGATGGATGCCAACCAGATTTGGGATGTCAATCAGGCGATTGACTGGATGAAAGAGTTGGCGCTCTTTGATCCTTACTGGATTGAAGAACCCACATCGCCGGATGACGTTCTGGGCCACGCAAAGATCGCGCGCGCAATTGCGCCTATCGGGGTAGCCACCGGCGAGCACTGTCAGAACCGCGTGGTGTTCAAGCAACTGCTGCAAGCCAAGGCCATCAGCTTCTGCCAGATTGATAGCGTACGTCTCGGTGGCGTGAACGAAGTGCTCGCCGTGCTCTTGATGGCGGCAAAGTTCGGCGTGCCCGTTTGTCCGCATGCCGGCGGCGTCGGCCTGTGTGAATACGTTCAGCACCTTTCGCTGTTCGATCACATCGCGGTCAGCGCTTCGCTCGAGAATCGAATCGTCGAGTACGTCGATCACCTTCACGAACACTTTGTCTTTCCGGTGGTGATAAAGAATGGTTGCTACGTGCCACCGCTCGATCCGGGTTACAGCATCGAGATGAAAGCAGAGTCGCTTGATTACTACGAGTTTCCAAATGGTGGAGCGTGGCAGGGCAAAGGGCAAAGCGCAGAGAGCTAGGAGCAAAGGGGCAAAATAATATTTGGCTATGACTGTTCTATCGCTTTCCAATATCAGTAAGCGTTTTGGGCCTACGGTCGCGTTGGACGGCGTAAACCTTCGCTTGCAGAAGGGCGAAGTGCACGCACTAATTGGAGAGAACGGCGCAGGTAAGAGCACTTTAATGAACGTGCTGGCAGGTTTAATCAAACCGGACGCGGGCACGATGGAGGTCAAGAACCACGCGTATGTTCCCGCAAGCCCGCTGGACGCGCGCGAACGAGGAATCGCCTTGATTCATCAGGAGCTTTCGTTATTCCCGCATCTGTCGGTCGCGGAAAACATCATGATGGGAATGGAACCATCGCGGCTGGCCTTGCTTGATCGACAAAAGCTTTATGCGCGCACTGCCGAGGTATTAAGCACTTTTCATCACCCCGAGATTCGCCCCGAGACGCGCGTCGACAACTTATCGATTGCCGCCAGACAGATAGTCGAAATTTGCCGCTGCATCGCGGCGCGGGCGCGAATTATTTTGATGGACGAGCCAACCAGCAGTTTGCAGCGCGACGACGTGGAGCATCTCTTCAGTCTCATCCGCAAGTTTCGCAACCAGGACATCAGCGTTATCTACATCAGTCATTTCCTGGAAGAGGTGCGCGAGATTGCCGACAGCGTTACCGTGCTTCGCGATGGCCGGAGCGTCGCCACAGAGGAGATGACATCTGTCTCAGACGAACAGTTAATTGCGCACATGGTGGGGCGGCCCATAGAGAATCTCTTTCCCGCGCGAGCGGTCAAAACTCAAGACACCGAAACGGTTTTTGAGGTTCGCGATCTGGCGGCTCCTCCGCTTTTGAAGCACGCGAGTCTCGAACTGCGGCGTGGCGAGATTCTCGGCGTGGCCGGCCTAATGGGTTCGGGGCGAACGCAAGTCGTGCGGACCATCTTTGGCCTCGAGAGGGCGAAAGGCGGCACGATCAAGTTGAAAGGAAAATCTCTCAGGGCCAGCGGTGGAACGCCCGCGGTCAGGCTTTTCCAAAAACTCGGTTACCTGAGCGAGGATCGAAAAGGCGAAGGACTCGCGGTCAATCTTTCCATCGCCGACAACGTGACGATGACGCGCTTGTCGTCCTGCGCGCGCTTCGGATGGCTCAGCCTTTCGCGGCAAAAACATCAGACGGCGGATGTGACCCGAACGCTCGGAGTCAAAGCTCGTACAATGCTGCAGCCAGTTAGTAAACTTTCGGGCGGTAATCAGCAAAAGGTCGCCTTGGCTCGCTTGCTTCATCAGGACGCAGACTTTCTGTTGCTCGATGAGCCAACGCGCGGCATCGACATCGGCAGCAAAGCCGTCGTTTACGAAACCATCGCGCGATGCGCAGAAAAAGGAAAGGCCGTCCTGATGGTGAGCTCGTATCTGCCGGAACTCTTCGGCATGTGTG
>DASXTE010000261.1:0-2844 GCA_036505595.1 Pyrinomonadaceae bacterium | reverse complement strand
ATCACTACAACTACGCGCGCAAAGGCATTCCCATAATCTTCTTTTTCGACGGCGTGCACGAGGATTACCATCGGCCCGGTGACGAGCCGCAAAAGATCGACTACGACAAGATGGAGAAGGTGACGCGGACGGTTTACATGACGCTTTGGGCTGTTGCTAACCTCCCGAAGCGCCCGGCCGTCGATAAGCCGCTGCCGGCGCAACTTAATCAGCGGACGGGATTTTGATTCTTAAATAAGGGTTGCGCAGCCCGCCAACTCGCAAGATAATGCCGCCCGACACCCATTGAGGAGGATCGCAAGATGTTGCGACATCTGATCAAAGCTCTCGCGCTGGTTCTGATTTCTGCTACACCAGCGTTCAGCCAAACCTACAAACCGGCAATCGAATTCCAATCGCTGCTGAACCTGCGCTACTACGAAAACAATGGCGGCTTCCTGGTTGAGGATCTACAACTGGTTTTTCCGCCGGCGAATATCGGCAACGCAAAGCTGGTTGTTACCGATCAATCCGGGCAAGTCGTCGATACTCTTGGCTTACGTTTTGAAAAGATGGAGTTCGCCGTGTTCGGTCGTTTCCGGCCCGAGAGTGGCAATCCAGGCAATGTGCGCGTCGGCAGGTCGGGAAACTTCGTGATGTCCGTAATCGTGGACGGCCAGACAATCTCGACGCTTCCCTTTTCACTGCGAGAGCAGAACAGCGCCGACCCTTTCAAACCTGGAAAGACTTTCTTACGAGACGGCCCTTTCCCGGACTTCGCTTACTTCTCGGTCGTCCCGGACGATCCGAACGGCGAAGTGCATTTCAACTTCTGGATGAGCCAGCGCGAAGTTCCCGGCGGAGCAAAGGACGCGAAGATTACGCTTCATCTGCTGGCGAATGGTCAGGAGGTCGCGGCGAGTCGCGGGCCTGTCATTCTCAGTTCGAGTGATTGGCAGTTTTTCGATCACCGGCAACTGAGCGTGCCCACGCTCCCGCGCAATCATTGGCTGACGCTCGCCGATCTGACCAAACTGAACGGTGAGGTCGCTCTGCTCGTGAAAGCGAACGGACAGCCGGTCAAGACCTACAAAACTCGAGTCGCTGGCGGACAGATCCAGCGTTTACCGCGCAATGCTTTGTCGTTCGAGCCGCACGCCGAGTTCATTTCGCCGCGCTTCGTCGATGTTTCGGCGGGAACGAACTCTCGATACAAGATGTACGAAATGTATTGGGTGAAGAAGCAGTAACGCCTAAGTATTTAACGCCGCTTACGATCGTTTGCCGATCGCCCGAGCTGCGCGAGCCGCGCCAATCAAGCTGTTACGACGCTTCGGATAAAGTTCGAGCGAGCGCCGGTACGCTGCTAAAGCCTTCGTGGGCTGATGCTGCTCCATAAGGAGATCCCCCAACAATTCTTCAGCGGGGAGAGTAGGCCCAGGCGTGACCGGAGCTTTCGGCGTCGACTCTTCAAGATCGGCGGCCTCTCGAATCAATGCAATGCTGGATTCCTCTTGTCCCTGGAGATGGGCAATCCATGCGTTCAGTTCAAGCCGAAGCATGCGAATATTTCGGGCGAACAACTCTTCCTTCATCTTCACCGTGGCCGTTTCCAGTTGGTTTAAGCGTTCACTCTCTGCTTTCGCTTGATCCAACCGACTCACGTGCGCCGCGCCCAGACCCCGCGCGAATCTTATGACGGCCTCCGGCCAGGTGAACCGATCCCAATCGAGCGTTGCCGGTTCGCGCGGAGCGAGCGTGGCAGCTTCGTTCCAAGCATGCCGCTCCAATGCGTAGCGCGCCTGTGTGGACATCAGATGAAACGCAGTCTTGAAACTCGGTTCCAGTCGTTGCGTGTTGCGCAGGCGTTTCAACTGCGCTGCGGCCGTGCGGTTATCACCCTTTTGCAAATACGCGTAAACGAGATACTCGATCGCGTGGCAGAACTCGTCCCAAACGTACTGTCTCCGATCGCCTGACGGATAACGCAATGCCGCATCCGCCGCGCGCAAGTTTCCGCGAATGGTACCATTCCAGTCGCCGATTCGCGTGTAGATGTGTGTCGGCATGTGGAGCGCGTGCGGATTGTCGGGCGCGACCCGATCGTACCTGCGCGTGATGTCCATCAGCTCACGCTCGCGCCCGGGCACATCGTTGGCGTGCACCAGGTAATGCATCGCGCCGGGATGGTTCGGATTCTTCCGATAAATGCCCAACAGGATTTCGGCAGCTCGATCGGCATGCGCTCTGGTGATTTTGTCTGACGGAGTCGTCGCAAGATGCGCGAGCGCATAAAAAGCGGCCGCTTCCGGATCATCCGGAAATGCTGTGTAAACGTTTGCCATTGCCGATTCCCAACGGCGAATGCGCAACCAATAATCTTTCCCAGTTGGCTCAAGGAAGAAGGCCTCGGCCGCCGCGACGAATAGTTGTTCGCGCTGCGTCCGGGGCTGGAGCCCTTTCGCTTTTTGCACTGCTTCCCATCCCTGCTGCAGCGCGGCCGGCCCGGGTCGCGTAGGCCACAGCGGCTGGAAAAGAGTCATTGCCTCGCCCCAGTAAGCCATCGCGCACCGGGAATCGATTAACTCCACGTGCTGGAACGCCTCACGCGCCTGCGGGTAAGTCATGTGGTGCAGCAGTGCGACCGCGTGATTGAACGCTGGCTGTGCCTGCGGCGAGCAGCTGACTGGAAAATTGACGACGCCCAAGTCGTGTCCGGCGTGCTTCTGCATCTGGGCCGTGGCCGGCGCGACGCAGCCCCCGATTAGGATGGTCAATAAAGCGAATCGAATTCGGTAGCAGGAAAGGACAAACATGATCTTCAATTTGCGCCTCGCGAGTTTTGTGTCGCAGCATTAAATCACA
>DASXTE010000260.1:0-9800 GCA_036505595.1 Pyrinomonadaceae bacterium | reverse complement strand
TCATCGGCCGTCGCTTCCAATTGGCGACGAATTAGTGAAGTATCTTCCGTGAGAAACAAAATGCGGCCCGCGACCTTGATTTGGTCCGCGCGTTTTGTGATTTGATTAGCTGACATTATTGCCCCACAAGATTTCTGCTTGATCTGCGAAAGAGAATTATAAACCGCGCGAGTGAGATTCTCGGAATGGCCTAATGCTGGGGCTGCTACGGCATTGGCGTTGTCAACATATAAACCGCGAATGACGCCAGCCAGTGCTCGCCTTCGTAGTTGCCGCTCGAAACGAAAGGAAGTGCAGCTTGCGCGTGTCTCTCTGCTGAACCGGCGAGAATCTTTCTTGCCGGATCGCGCGGGGGAAGAGCTGCGGCGATGCTGCGCATGCACCAGGCGCGGCTGAGGTTCAGACCGTCGAGATGGACGAGTTTCGGATCGGTGCGGTCCGTGACGATGGCCGGTTGCAGCAAAGCTTTCGGTTGATTGCGAGCGATTCCGGGGAGGAAACGATGAAACCAGGCAGCGAACTCTGTCTTGCTCATGACGCGCCGCATCAGGTCGGCTTCCATCAGCGCAGGCGAGAAGAAATCCTCGCCGCCGGGTTCCCACGCGGCCGGATAATTAACGTCTCGACCAAAGTAAGTCCGGCTGCGCTCGCGGATCAGCGTTTCCAGTTTCCTGTCGCCAACTGCTTGCACGTAATCCAGCGCGAACGCCAAACCGAATGCAGTGTTCGGATGAACCCCGGTGCGAATCGGGTAGTTCTGCTTGGGCAGGAACGCGAGATACTTTTCGACAAACGCGCCGGCCAAAGGTTGTAAGTTCCGCGACCACTTGCGGCCATCCTCGTCGTTCCAGCCGCGCAGCTCTTCCGCTAATTTCAAAAGCCAGGCCCAACCGTACGTGCGCTCGAACGAAGCGCGATTAGCCTGCTTCAGATACGCAACTTCGCCGGCGATGTTCTTCTCGCTGAGATTCGCATCAAGCGCCTCGCGAATGTCGCGCGCCTCCGGCATGTTCGGAAACATTTTGAGCAAGTGCACGAGCATCCAGTGGCCGTGCACCGTCGAGTGCCAATCGAAACAGCCGTAGAACGCCGGATGCATCGCTTTGGGATTGCGCACATCGTCGCCGTCGTTAATCGTGTGATCAGGTTTATTCGGATACTCTTTGCGCACACATTTCAAAGCAAGCCGCGCGAAATGCGAGGCTTGCTCCCGCGAGAGTGAAAGTTGTGCCGGCTTAGGCTGCGAGAATCCGTTCGCGAAAACCAAACAGGAAAACAAAGCCGCCAGATATATTTTTGGCATAGTCGGATCCGGAAAGATCAACCACCCGCTATCGCAGGTAGTTCTGACTTCAGCGCATGATCGCGAGAGTGTCTGTGAGACGATTTACGACATCGAGCAGGGTGCGGCCCGCACGATCGAACTGGCCGGCGGCCGCAAAATTCTCCGCATTCGCCGCGCCATTAGCCGATCCGGCAAGCTTCAAATAATAACTTTGCAGGCCCGGCGTGCTGCGAAAATAAATCTCCAGATTGTCCAAACCGATGCGAAAGTCCCCAAAACTCGACTTAATCCTGGCTTTGTTCTGCTCGTTCTGCTGCACCGCGGCCGGCGACGCGTTGCCCGATTTCGCCGCGGCATCGAGTTCCTGCATGCCCTTGGCCACTCCGCCCAGCAGATAGAGAAATGCGGTCAGATTCTTGATTTGAATGGCGACGCGGGACGCGCCTTCGGACCTGATTGCGTTCGCTTGTTCCGCCACAGACGTTGACGTTTTAGCGGTAGCGGTGCGCTTCGTTGTGCGCGAGCGCGTCTGGCCGGCGCCGGTGATCGAAAAAAGCAATAAACAGATGGCAGCGATAATTGAAAGGCGATACATGTTTCCTCCGGTCGTCACTTGAACTGCGGTATTGATACAATCGCGATTCTACTCCGGCAATGAGCGAACCGCGAACTCTGAACGTCGAGCGATTGGGCCGCGTCGAATACGGCGCGGCGCTCGATATTCAAAAACAGACTGAGCGCGCAGTGTTGGCCGGCCAGCAGCCTGACACGTTGCTTTTGCTTGAGCATCCGCACGTGCTGACGTTGGGGCGCACGTCGGAGGCGGGCGCAATCATCGCGCCTAATGAAGTCTTGCAGGCGCGCGGCGTGACGATTTTTGAAACGAATCGCGGCGGAAGAGTTACCTATCACGGATTGGGACAAGTCGTTGGCTATCCAATCATCAACTTGAGTCCGGATCGCGAAGACGTCCATCGGTACGTGCGCGATCTGGAAGAAGTTTTGATTCGCGCGATGGTGGATTTCGAAATTGAAGCGTTCCGCATCCCGGGGCTCACCGGCGTGCATACTTCGCGAGGAAAAGTAGCCGCCATCGGAGTGCACATCGCGCGCTGGGTAACGACGCACGGATTCGCGCTGAACGTGAATACTGACCTGAGCTACTTCAATCTCATCATTGCGTGCGAAGGCGAGCCGGTAACTTCGATGAAAGAGCTGTTGGGGCGGGAAGTTGAGATGAATGAAGTTGAAGATCGGGTCATTGAACGGTTTGCTGAAGTTTTTGAAATGGAAACCGAGTCGGCTGCCGCCGCTGCCTAGTCGCGGCTCTGCCGCTCGATGTGCGGAAAGGCTGTGCCTTTCCGGTCCGCGCAAAAATTCCATTGAGGCTCCGCCTCCAGACCGACTGCGAGGCGTAGCCTGAGAAGTGAAAGGAGCTTATCGGAAAGGCTAAGCCTTTCCGCACATCAGGTGGCCAAGCCACAAACAGGTTTATGCTAACACTCGATTTAATCAAGCAAGCCGCCGAACGGATCGCCGGGCGCGTCCATCGCACGCCGGTGATGACTTCGCGTTCGTTCAATGAAGTTGCCGGCTGCGAAGTGTTCTTCAAATGTGAAAACCTGCAACGCGCGGGCGCCTTTAAGGCGCGCGGCGCGACGAACAAGATTCTTTCGTTCACTGACGACGAAAAAAAGCGCGGCGTGATGGCGGTCTCATCCGGAAACCACGCGCAGGCGGTGGCGCTGGCGGCGCGCGAAGCCGGCGTGCGCGCGGTTGTTTGCATTCCCGATGATGCACCAAAGATGAAAGTCGCGGGCATGCGCAACTACGGCGCGGACATTCGTGTCTTCGATCGTCACAAAGACGATCGCGACGCTTTTGGCCGCGAGATTGCCGAGCGTGAAGGTCTGGTTCCAGTGCCGGCGTACGACGATTATCTGATCATGGCCGGGCAGGGAACTTGCGGGTTGGAGTTTGTAGAAGAAATTCCGGATCTCGATTGTCTTCTGACGCCGTGTAGTGGCGGAGGATTATTCGCAGGTGTCAGCACCGCGGCAAAGTCTCTGAAGCCTGCGATCAGATGCTTCGCGGTCGAACCCGATACCGCGAACGACACGCAGCAATCGATTGCCAAAGGCGAGCGCGTCAAGATTCCGCCGCCGCCGACTATCGCCGACGGCTTACGCGTGCAACGCCCCGGTGAACTGACCTTTCCCATCACGCGTCAGAACGCGGAAGCAGTTTTGACCGTTACCGATCAAGAAATCATCGAGACGATGAAGTTCATTCTGTTTCGAATGAAATTGTTGGTTGAGCCGTCGGGCGCTGCGGCTGCTGCCGCGGTGTTTGCACGAAGGATTCCATCCGAATGCCGGCGCGTCGGTATTGTGTTATCTGGCGGTAATGTTGACAGCGATTTACTGTCTGAATTTTTGAAGGACCAGGGCAATGATGACTAACTTCTTATTGCTTGACGTGAGGCCCGATCCGATTCCGACGGGCATCGGCGTGACCGGCTTAATTCTCATCGGAGTGGTCGTACTGATGCTGACCGCGGCGGCGATTACCGGATTTGTTTTCTTAATGCGATGGTTTTTGCGAGCGAAACTGCGGGCGAACGCCGCCCCCGAAAGAGCGCCGAAACTTCAGCCCAGCAGTCCAAACCAGCCGTAAGCGTTCAAGACTTCGCCCGCCCCAAACGACGCCAGATTCGCGACGACGATGGTTGCGAAGTCTCGCCACATCGAGCGCTTTCCTAACTCTTCCGCTCTGCCATAAGCGAGCCAGAACAGAACGCATTCGGCGACCGGTGCGAATGTTTCGGCGACTATCAGGTAAACGGAGCGCGATGTATTCGCAAACAACGGCGGCAGCACCAGCACCACGATCGGATATGTGCAGGCCGTCAGCCAGATACCGGCTAAGAGCCTGCGTTTGACTGAGTGTCGCTGCGACAAACCGATCAGAAGGATCGGCGTTTCAATCAGGATGGTGAATAGGTAGCCGAGCGGAAAGAAGTGCCAGAGATCGTAGGGGGACATCTTTGGAGTGCGCCGGCTGACGGCGCTTTGTTGCGTTGTATCTCGGTAACTGTTTCAGGCGATAACAAAGCGGCGTCAAGCCGCCGCACTCCAAATCAGATCATCCGTAACAAGAACGGCGCTTCGGCCAGCACGTGCGCCATTGCCACAGTGAAATAAATGTCACGCGTCGCAGAATAATTAAATGAAAAGCCCAGCCAGAGAATCGCGACGACCGCTAAACTAAAAACGAGAATCGCCGCAATCAACTTCGGAAAGCCGCGCGTGTGATTCGCAACGGGAATCGTCCTCACATTCCAAATCGCACCAGTTGCGCCGATCAACGGCAAGGCGATGATCCATACGCCGTAATGAAGCATCTCGAGGAAGACGTGCGTCGACACGAGCGTGTGACTCGAGACGTTCGGCAAAAGTTGTGCGCCCGCGTGTTGCGTGATGCGCCAGAACAGGCCGTTATCGTCAACGAGTGCCGGCGTGCGTGAAAGCTGCCAAAGCATTCCCGCCAGGAGCAACGGAAGAAACGCGAGACAGCGGCGATATGTCTTTAGCCACTCCGGCTTTGTTCGTCGCAGATGCTGGTCCAGGAACCAAAGCGCGACGAGCGGATGCGCGTAGACGATCGCGAGGCTGAATAACTCCGGCGACAGCCAGTTCAAAGCGCTCAACGTAAAGACAATCGGCGCGATCCAAAACCAATCGCGATTCGACTTCTGCTTCGCTCGCATCAGCACCAGCGCGCCGATCCAGAGAAGTATCAAGGTGTTCCATGTCGCGATTGCCGTCGGCCAATTCGCTCCCGACCAAACATTTGCGTAATACATCACGGGCAAACTTACGTATGCCAACGTCAGCGCGAAAATTCCGGCGAACGCAACGATGAAGAAATTCCGCGACCGGCCGAACCGCAAGGGGAGGCGCGTCAAAAAATAACGCAATTCAAACCAATTGTGCGGGCCGGCAAAGAGAAAGACCGTTAGGATGGACGCCTGCAACGGCAGCCAACTTGCGAATGCAGCAGAGCAAACCGCGCTGCCAAGCAGGATCGCCGCGAATGCCCGCGCGGACACGCGCGGCCGCGCGCGCGATTTCACGCGCGGCCAGACCGCCATCGAAATGTTTTCAACTCGTTCCACTCGAAACCGATCTCCACCCCCCGCTAACGCAGGTGGTACTGACGTTACTCGCCGTTCTGATTCTTGTTCCGCAGCGGAATGATCAGCTTCATGTTTTCGTCGCCCGGAACGATTTCCACGTCCACTCCGCCGTAAGTCGGTTTGCCGTCCTTTAGAGATTGCGGCAGATTTTGCCAGCGAATGTATCCTGGAGGGCCGGCGTTCGCGCGCACCATCACCGTCGCGACACCGAACATGAAGGCAATGACGAGCACCGCAGCTATCGCCTTGACGTTCCGTCGCTGATTCGATTTAGCCAGCCAAACTCCCGCAAATGAAACAGCCAGAAACATAAACAGTCCGGCCATCATCGTCCGCGTTGAGCTGTGCGTGATGCTCCGGATCATCGATGCTGACCCGCCGTTCCTCGCTGCGCCTTCCTGAATATGCTTCAGGGTCTCTTCCGAGATTTGCAGCCGCGCGTCCCAGGCCTTGCTGTCAGTAACAATGGTCAGGCCGCTGTACGTAACAACCTTTGGTTCGGGTGTTGGCGTCGATTTCGGACGCGCGATGTCCCCGAAGGCAAATACGGCGCTGGCCACCAAAGCCATAACGGCGCCCGTTGAAATCAGAATTCGTTTCATGCTGTCCTCCATAAGTAATAGCCACGAAAAGGCACAAAAGGCTCAAAACATAGATACGTTGAGCCACCTCGGCAACTCTGCATTTTGAAGTTTTTTCCTCTTGTGCATTTTGCGCATTCTTGTGGCTGATTTCTGTTGGTCCAAATTCCGCGCAGTATAGCGCAGGTTTCGCTCGTTAGATGCTGATTTACAGACGCGAATGCTAGAATGTTTTGCAAAGCTGAGGTCATCATCGATTGTCTCGCGAACTTAACGTCCTGAATGCGAAGCCCCGTCTGCCAAAGCCGGATTGGCTGCGGATTCGTATCGGCGATCCGACGAATCAGAACCATCTGCTGAAGCTGATTCAGGGTTTGAATCTGCACACGGTTTGTCAGGAAGCACGGTGCCCCAACATCTTCGAGTGCTGGGCTAACCGGACTGCAACCTTCATGCTCGGTGGCGACATCTGCACGCGCCACTGCGGTTTTTGCGCCGTGGGCAAAGGCGCGCCCGAAGCTTTGGACAGAGAGGAACCGCGCCACGTAGCCGAGGCCGTGAAGCACTTGAATCTCGCGCACACGGTGATCACTTCAGTGAACCGCGACGACCTGCCGGACGGTGGCGCGGCGCATTGGGCGGCAACGATTCGCGAGGTTCGCCGCGTAAATCCCGAATGCAAGATCGAAGTGCTGATTCCTGATTTCAACGGCGACGAAGACGCACTCAACACCGTGCTCAATGCCGAACCTGACGTGCTGAATCACAACACGGAAACGATCGCGCGCCTGTATCGGCGTGTGCGACCTGATGCCGATTACCAGCAGTCGCTAACTTTACTAAGGCGCGCGGCTGAGCGGCGTGATCGCGAGCAGCCTGAGATGCTGACCAAGAGCGGCATCATGGTCGGACTCGGTGAAGAGTTCGATGAAGTTGTCGAGCTGATGAAAGATCTGCGCGCCGTCTCATGCGACATCATGACGATTGGCCAGTACCTGCAACCGCGTGCGCGTCGCTTGCCCGTTGAGCGTTACGTCACTCCTGGAGAATTCGACCGCTGGCGTGACGTGGGAATGGAAATGGGATTTAAGCACGTGCAATCCAGCCCACTCACGCGCTCGTCTTATCACGCGCGCGAGCAAGCGTCGTAAATGAAGAGACCGCGAGTTCTGGCAATCGGCTTCTCTTTGCTACTCGCCGTTTCCTGCAAACCCAAACCGCCGCGAAATCGTCTGGATGAAAACCATTTTCCGCGCGTTGTTCTTTGGGCGTGGGAACGTCCTGAAGATTTGAAGGCGCTGGATGCAAACCGTTTTGCGGTGGCGTTTCTCGCGCAGACGCTGGTCTTGAAAGGCGATGAAGCGATCTTCGATCCGCGGCATCAACCACTCGACGTGGCGCCGGAAACAAAACTGATGGCCGTCACCCGCATCGAGTCACAGAAGACAACGGGACAGCGCGCGGCTTTGAGCGAGACACAACGACAAAAAGTGGTGACACTGATTCTGAAGACGTTGGAGCTTCGCAACGTGTCAGCGATCCAAGTCGATTTCGACGCGGTGGCGTCCGAACGCGAATTCTATCGCGCGGTGTTGCGGGACCTGCGTGCAAAACTTCCCGACAACGTACCACTGTCGATGACCGCGCTGGCTTCGTTTTGCGTGAGTGATCGTTGGCTTGATGATTTGCCGGTCGATGAAGCCGTGCCGATGATTTTCCGCATGGGCGCGGACGAGAGAACAATCAAGAATCTCCTCGCCAATGGCGAAGATTTTCACGAGCCGCTTTGCCGAAAGAGCTACGGCATCGCTGTCGATGAACCGCTAAATTGGAAGTTCAAATCAGACCGACGCGTCTACGTATTCAACGAGCACTCATGGACAGCGAGCGACATTAAGTCGGCGAGCGAAAGGATCGGGCAATAATTTCTAGAGTGTCTTCACGTCAACGCGCTAACCGCGAGATCGATTAGTTTCGTCTGCCAACTTAGCCAGCGCTGGCCGATCGCGCTCGCCTGGCAGTCGACGGCAATGCTGTGGGCGAGGTCCGGGAGCAGCACACGTTCGCGAAAATCGGCAATCAGTTCGGCATCGGTGAAGATGGCAATAATCTCCTGGTACAAGCGATAACTCAGATAATCAAAGTTCGACGAGCCGGCGATTAAGTATTCATCGTCAATCAACATTGCTTTCAGGTGACTCATCCCGCCTTGATAAAGACGTAAGTCAATTGTCGAGCGGGCCGATTCGAGTCGCGCATAATCTGCAAAGTAGCTCCAGTTATTTCTCGCTGGTGTCACGATCTTCACATCAACCCCACGACGGGCGGCCGCGCGCAAGTGCTCGTAAAAGGGAAACGTGATGTAAGGACTCTCAACGAACACCGTTCTACGCGCACCGTCAATTATGTCCAGCACGCGTTGAAACGCGCGGCGATTTTCGCGACCATCGAGCGTCACTAACTCGGCGCCGTCGAACTTTTCGCGAACTGTTCCGTCAACTCCGTGCCACGTCGATAGAAAATCCTGTCTCAGGAAAGCGACTGCCTCGAAATCGGTGAGGCGCAGCATCATGTCGTGCCACGCGGCATTGTGCTCGCTGAAGTTGATGCCGCCGACATAGGCAGTCGACTGATCGATGACGATTAGCTTCTTGTGATTACGGCTCAGGAGCTTGCGCGGCGATGCCGCGTAGGGATTCGTAAACTTTATTTCTACGCCCGCGGATTTCAAACGCGAATTCATCGCGAGAGTCTCGCGCGCCTCATGGCCCAAATCTCGGTCAAACAAATTTGTAGGCGAATAGCGAAACCGGTCATTCAGGACCACGCGCGTAAACGAATCAACCAGAATTCTCTTATCCGGAGCCGGGGACGAAAGCAGCGCTTCCGCGAGTTGTTTGCCGATCGAGTCGCCTTCGAAAGCAAATGTCTGAAGAAAGACCGACTGCTGCGCGGCAGAGATGTCTTCGCGCAAGCGCGACCAGAATTCGTTGAAGTTGACGAGGAGTTCAACGGTCATCTATTTGTCCTTCGCGCATCGGAACCCGGCAATCATCCAGCGCTCGTGCGGATAGAAGAAGTTTCGATAGGTTGAACGAATGTGTATTTGCGGCGTGGCGAACGATCCGCCGCGCAGGACCTTCTGGCCGACGAACCACTTGTCGTTGTACTCGTCGAACTCGGATTTGAAGCCGGGATAGGGAACGTAATCTGAAGTCGTCCATTCCCAAACGTCGCCAATCATTTGGTGACAACCTTTGGCGGCTTGGCCGTTCGGAAATGATCCGATCGGCGTGACGCTCCACAAGCCGTTCTCGAATAGATTTCCTTTTGATTCATCAGGCGCTGAACCTCCCCACGGGAATTCTTGCTTGGTTGTTGAAGAGTGAGAGAACATCGCGGCCTTTTCCCATTCCGCTTCCGTCGGCAGACGCTTACCAGCCCATTTCGCGTAGGCCGACGCTTCGAGAAAGCTGACATGCGAAACGGGTTCGTTGAGTTTGTCCGTGACTGGGCGCAGGCCTGAAAAATCGCGAATCATCCAGTCGCCATCGTGCTCTTCCCAGTAAAGTGGCGCTTGCCAATTTTCGGTGTCGACCTTTTCCCATCCGGCTGAATGCCACCAGCGAAAATCTTTGTAGCCGCCATCCTTAATGAATTCGAGATAGTCGCCGTTGCTGACGAGCGCGCGCTCGATCTGAAAATCTTCGAGCCAGACTTTGTGCGCCGGCTTTTC